>NZ_OBEL01000005.1:300000-406548 GCF_900215605.1 Cohaesibacter gelatinilyticus
AAAATCTCAGCCGTATCACCGCTTTCAACAATCTCGCCGTCGGTCATGACGCAGACGCGATCAGCCAACCGTTCGACAATGCCCAGATCGTGGGTGATGAAGAGAAGGGCCATGCCATGGCTTTTTTGCAATTCTCGCAACAGATCCAGGATTTGTGCCTGAACTGTCACGTCCAATGCTGTAGTTGGCTCATCGGCAATAAGAAGCTCCGGTTCATTGGCAAGTGCCATGGCAATCATCACACGCTGTCGCTGGCCGCCAGAAAGCTGATGCGGATAGCTTTTCAAGCGTTTCTCAGGTTCACGAATACCCACGTCATTGAGTAGTTCCAGAACTCGCTCGCGGCTTTGACTTTCGCTCATACCATGGTGAATGGAGAGGACCTCACCAATTTGTTGTTCCACTGTGTGGAGTGGATTAAGCGAACTCATCGGCTCCTGAAAGATCATGGAAATGCGATTGCCGCGTACACTACGAAGTGTCTTATCGTCCGCTTGCAGCAAATCCTGACCATCAAACTGTACTTTTCCGGTTGGATGGGATGCTGCCGGATAGGGTAGCAACTTCAAAATTGACAGGGCTGAGACGGATTTGCCGGATCCGGATTCCCCGACCAGAGCCAGTGTCTCCCCTTTCTCCAGATCAAAAGAGATCCTATCGACGGCAAGGTTTGTTTTGCCATCCTGCTGGAAAGCAACAGACAGATTGCGAACTTGCAAAAGAGGCGCGCTCGAGGCTTGTTTGCTCATCTCTGTTCTCTCCTATCGGAAGGTTTTGCGAGGATCGAAAGCATCACGAACAGCCTCACCAATGAAAATCAGCAAGCTCAGCATGATGGAAATGGAGAAGAAACCTGTAATGCCAAGCCAAGGCGCTTCCAGATTCTTTTTACCCTGTGCCAGCAGCTCACCAAGCGATGGTGAGCCAGGCGGGAGACCAAAGCCAAGAAAATCCAGCGACGTCAATGTTGTGATTGAGCCATTGAGAATGAAAGGCATGAATGTCAGAGTGGCGACCATCGCATTGGGCAGCAAATGACGGATCATGATTGTACGGTCTGAAACCCCCAAGGCTTTGGCTGCAGCGACATACTCAAAATTTCTAGCTCGCAGGAATTCCGCACGGACTACGCCAACCAGCGCCACCCAGGAAAACAGCAACAGAATTCCAAGCAAAATCCAGAAGCTCGGGGTGATGATTGCAGCGATGATCAACAATAAATAAAGTTGGGGGACAGACGTCCAGATCTCGATAAAACGTTGGAAGATCAGATCGACCATACCACCGAAGAAACCTTGAACAGCGCCAGCTGCGACGCCAATGACCGAGGAGAAAAGGGTGAGTGTCAGGCCAAATAGAACCGAGATGCGAAAGCCATAGATCAATCGGGCGAGAACATCGCGACCCTGATCATCAGTTCCCAGCCAGTTCCAGTTCCCAAGCGAGCAATTGATATCGTCAACGCCTGCTTCAAAGGGAGCACAACGTTCTTGCCTGGTCAGCATCCAGCTCGGAGGGGCGGGGGCAGGAGTGGGTAGGTCCAGATTGACTGTTCTGTAGGAATAGCGAACTGGTGCCCAGAGAATCCAGCCATTTTGATTGATCTCATCCTGCACGAATGGATCGCGATAGTCTGTCTTTGGCAGAAAACCACCAAATTTGGTTTCCGGATAGTCTACCAGAAGCGGGGATAGTGTCTCGCCCTTGTAGGAAACCAGCAAGGGCTTGTCATTGGCGATCAGTTCGGCAACGAGAGTGAGAAGAAACAGGGCAATGAATAACCAGAGCGAGATATGGCCCCGGCGATTGGCTCTGAAATTCTGCATGCGGCGCTGATTGATCGGAGAGAGTTCCATTGAAAATAGAGCCATGATCACACCTCCCGACTTTCAAAATCGATCCTGGGATCAATCAGGGTATAGGTGATATCGGAAATCAGACTCACAATCAGACCCATGAGCGAGAAAATATAAAGGGTGGCGAAAATGACGGCATAATCACGATTGATGACCGATTCAAAAGAGAGGAGGCCTAATCCATCCAGCGAGAAGATGGTTTCGATCAAAAGCGATCCGCCAAAGAATGCACCAATGAATGCCCCGGGAAAGCCTGCAATGATGATCAGCATAGCGTTGCGAAATACATGACCATACAGGACCTGGCGTTCTGTCAGGCCTTTGGCGCGTGCCGTGACCACATATTGCTTGCGAATCTCATCAAGGAAAGAGTTCTTGGTCAAAAGGGTCGTTGTTGCAAAGGCTGCCAACGCCATGGAAATGAGTGGAAGTGCAAGATGCCAGAAATAATCGACGATTTTTTCGAAGAGAGAGAGGTCCTCGAAATTGTCGGACACCAGTCCTCTTAGCGGGAACCAGTCGAGGAAGGAACCACCAGCGAACAGAACAACGAGTAACACGGCAAAAAGAAAACCCGGAATGGCATAGCCTACAATGATCACAGCCGAGGTCCAGACATCAAAGCTGGAGCCATCACTCACAGCTTTGCGAATGCCCAGAGGAATGGAAACAAGATAGGAGATCAAGGTCATCCAGAGACCAAGGGATATGGAGACCGGCATTTTCTCCAGAATGAGATCCAGCACTTTGATGTCGCGAAAATAACTGTCGCCGAAATCAAAGGTTGCATAATTGCCGAGCATCGTCAGGAAGCGTTCAAGCGGCGGTTTGTCAAAGCCGAATTGCTTCTCCAATTCCTTGATGAATTCAGGATCCAGACCTTGCGCACCGCGATATTTGGAGTTCAGATCATCCCCGCCAGATCCACCGCCTTGATTGGTACCCGACCCGGCAAAATCATTGCCACCACCTGAAATCCGGTCGGTTGCTCCAACATCGGTGCCTGTGACTTGGGCGATGATCCTCTCAACGGGCCCTCCGGGTGCAAACTGAATGACAGCAAAATTGATGGCCATAATCCCGATCAAGGTAGGGATGATCAGCAACAGGCGTCGCAAGATATAAGCGCCCATAAACACTCCTGATGAATAAGATCGGATTATCCCGATCTATCGCTCGTTGAGGTCCAGCCATGCTTGTCCCTCAATCGGGTCGAACATGGCAAGAAGTCGTTAACCATATAAAGCCATGAAATAGTTTCGGATTCCTTGCACAAAACATGGAGTTCACGGCCCAAAATGCTATTTTTCCCACCACCAGCGTTCGGGATAGAAGGCGAGCACCGGATCTGCATTCTCACGCTCTTCCGGCCAGCCGAATTTATCCCAAATCCCGATTGTGTGAATTGGTTTGTTCCAGTTAGGCACCCAATAGTGACCAGCTCTCCATATCCGATCGATTGCTCGCCCGGCTGCCTCCATGTCTTCGCGTGTTTTTGCATCGAGAGCTGCGTCAATCATGGCGTCCAATACCGGATGCTTGATACCAGCAATATTATAGCTGCCATTGATATCGGCCGATTTACTGCTCCAGAAAGTGCGAATGGAATCGGAGAGGGTGGGAGATAGAGAATAGCGACGTCCGACAAGATCAAAATCGAAACTATCGGCTCGGCTTTGAAATTGAGATGGATCGACCAACCGGAAAGTCATCTTGACGCCCAGCAATGCCAGATTATTGATCCAGGGTGTCACGACACGTTCGAAGGCTGAACTATTGGCCATGACTTCAACTTCGAGGGCTTCACCAGCATCATTCACCAGACCATCAACATTTCGCTTCCAGCCTGCCTCTTGCAAGAGCTGATTGGCGCGGCGCAAAAGCTTGCGGTCTTTACCAGAAGCATCACTCGTTGGTGGAGTATAAGGCTCGTCAAAAATGGATGGATCCAGCTTATCACGATATGGTTCCAGAAGCTCCAGTACCTTACCATCAGCCTTTCCCGACGCTTTCATATTGGTGCGTTCAAAGAAGGAGTGGGTTCTTTGATAGAGCCCGAAAAACAAATTCTTGTTCGACCATTCAAAATCGAATGCCAGAGCGATTGCTTCGCGGGTGCGGGGATCTGAGAACTTTGCACGGCGAGTGTTGAAAAACCAGCCCTGCGCTCCGGATGGGGTGCGATCAGGTAGTTCCACACGCTTGACTTTCCCTTCCTTGATGGCGGGAAAATCATACTTTTTTGCCCAACCCTTGGAACTGAATTCTTCGTGATAGGTAATGTCACCCTTCTTGAAGGCTTCAAAGAGTGCTGTACGCTCGCGATTGAATTCCAATCGGACAATATCGAAATTATTCTGACCGACATTGACCGGCAAATCCTTGCCCCAATAATCAAGGTTACGTTCATATTCGATGAATGAACCTGCCTTGAACTTCCCGATCCTGTACGGCCCTGAGCCAATTGGTGGTGTAAGTGTGGACTTGTCGAACGAAATTTTGCTGTAATAAGCCTTGGAAAAGACAGGTACGGTGCTTGCCACTTCCATTGGGGTTTGTCGACCCTGCTTTCCGGAGAAGACCAGCAAGGCATCCTTACCGTCGACCTTGGCATCTATCAGATCACGAAGACTGGTGCGAATGACCGGGTGGCCTTTTTCCTTCAAAAGCATATAGGAAAAGGCAACATCCTCTGCTGTGACGGGACTACCATCATGAAAGAGGGCTTCATCACGTAAAGTGAAGCGATAGTGATTGCCATCTGGTGAGAGACTGACGCTGTTGGCCAACAACCCATAAATGGCATCGGGCTCGTCATAGGCGCGCACCATCAAGGTATCAAATATCAGTTCAATGCGAGGTGGTGCATCACCTTTCAGCACGAATCCATTGAGCGTATTGAAGGTCGCGTGGTTTTGATTATAGCTCCAGCTGGGGGCAGAAAAGACAAAGCGGCCGCCTTTTGGCGCATCAGGATTGACATAGTCAAAATTTTTGAAATCCGGACCATATTTCAAGGACCCAAAGACAGAAAGCCCATGGCGGGCATCAGACGCCCAACCGACCAACGGACGTCCCGCAAGGCAAATCCCCGAAACCAGTGCCAATGCGGCACTGGAGAGAAAATGCCTTCGGGATAAAGACTTGTGTGGACGTGAGCAGGACTGGCCTTGAGGCTTTTGGCTTTGAACAAGCTCAGCCTCGTCTTGATTGTCTGCTGCACGCGTCATTCTTGTCTCATCCTTTGTTCTGTTCTGTCGAACTGGCATTGATTATTGTTTGGCTTCGATGGACTTTGCCTTGGCCTCGTCCCACCACCAGATGGTAGGAAAACCGACGGTAAGGATTGGAAGGTCTTTTGGATGACCGAAGCGATTCCAGCGGGCGGTACGGGTCATGTCATTGGTCCAACCAGGAACCATGTAATGATTGGCTTGCAAAACTCTGTCCAATGCACGGGCAGCGGTGACCAGCGATTTGCGATTGTCAGCAAAGATAATGGCATCAACCAACTTATCGACTGCCGGGTTCTTGATGCCGCCAAAGTTGCGAGACCCTTCCCGATCAGCCGATGCGGAGCCAAAATAGCCTTTTTGTTCATTCCCAAGAGATAGGGACTGAGCAAAACCACCATAGATGAAATCATAGTCTCGATTACGCAGGCGGTTGACATATTGTGCGCTGTCAACAACGCGAATGGTCATCTTGATGCCAACGCGCTCCATCGAGGCTTGCAAGCGTAGTGCAATTCGCTCAAAGGACGGAGTGGAGACCAGATATTCAATCTCGAAGGCTTCGCCTTTTTCATTACGCATCACACTTCTGGTTGGGTCAGAGCTGAGGCCCAATGTACTGGTAATGGAATGCCAAAACCCGGCTAGACCTGTCGGCATCTTGCTTTTGTCAATTTCTGTTTTTGGTTCCCAACCCGCCTCCTTGAACAGCTCAAGCGCTTTTTTGAGATTGCTGCGAATGTCTTCACGGCTCTCAACCTTCGGCTGGTCTGGCAGTTCCTCGAAGACAATCGCTGGGACTTGGTCTTTCAGGGGCTCCAAAAGAGCCAGTTCAGCCGCATCGGGCTTTCCACTCGCGGCAAATTCGGTGCCAAAGAAATAGGAACCGGCTCGCTTGTACTGATTGAAAAACAAGGTGCGGTTCATCTCTTCAAAATTGAAGAGATAGTTCAAGGCCTGGCGAACCCTTGGATCTTTGAACTTTTCTCGCCGCATATTGGGAAAGAAGCCAATCGTAACGCCACTTGCACGGTCAGGAAATTCTTCCTTGATCACCCGTCCATCTTCGATAGCGGGAAAGTCGTAGCTCTTGGCCCAAACACGAGCTGTGTTTTCGACACGAAAATCATAGGCATCCGATTTGAAGGCTTCGAACATGACCGTATTGTCGCGGAAATATTCATAACGGAGCTGCTCAAAATTGTTGGAACCAATATTGATAGCCAGATCCTTGCCCCAGTAATCATCGACACGATCAAGGATCATGAATTTTCCAGGTGAGAATTCACCGATTTTGTAGGCACCGGACCCTAAAGGTGGCTCAAGGGTAACTCGAGAGATATCGCGCTTTTCACCTTTTGCATCTGTGCCGGTCCACCAGTGTTTTGGCAGGATCAGAAGCTGCCCGACAATATGAGGCAACTCACGATTTCCTTCTTCATCGAAGCGGAAAGTGACCTCATTTTCTCCGGTAATTTCAGCGCCGACAACATGGCTGTAATAGAAACGTTGCTGCGGACTGAGGCTGGTCAGTTTCTCGAACGACCAGATAACATCCTCCGGGGTGATCGGTTTCCCGTCATGCCAGCGTGCTTCAGGGCGCAGGCGAAATTTGACATAGGAATAATTTGGCCCGATCAACATCTCTTCGGCAACAAGGCCATATTCAGTCGAGATCTCGTCATAGCTGCTTGCCATCAGGGTGTCATAGATATTGCCCAGCCCCGCAGCAGGGTCTCCTTTTGGAATAATTGCATTGAAGTTGTCAAAACCACCCGCTACCGCTTGTCGGGCAATGCCACCCTTGGGAGCATCTGGATTGACATAATCAAAATGTTTGAAGCCTTTGGGATATTTGACATCACCCATCAAAGAGGTGCCATGAAGCCAGGTGTCGAACTCAACGGCTTGAGCCGGTATGCTGGTTGATGCAAGACCAAGAGCAAGACATCCAAGAAGGGCGAGATTGGTCACACCAAAAGCTTGTACGCGGGCATTGCCGGAGCGCAATTTTAAAGACACAGGGCTTCTCCTCCAAATAAATCGAAAACCACTCTAACAAATAGCAAATTACCAATTAAGCAACATTATGGTGAGCGAAGAAAACAGCTTTGTGAGCAGGTAAATAGGGTTCACAAAGCTGTTAGCTGTGGATGAGTGCGTAAATTTCAAATGCAAACCTGTCAGCTGATGAATATCAGCAAGGCAAGATCACGGCATTGATTGCCTTCCGCAACGCATGTGGTTGAACACAAAAAACAGCTTGTGGACTGCCAGCAGCAGCCCAGACCAGATCATAATCCAGAAGTGACGGATCCATATAAACCGGCATGGGGCATTTGTGGCCAATAGGCACAACGCCACCAATGGCGAAGCCGGTCTCAGCCCTTACCTTGCGAGGGTCGGCGCGCTGCAAGTCGCTGCCAACGGTCTCGGCAATAGTCTTCAAATCAGCCTGCTTGTGCCCGACAATGAGCAACAGCACCAGAGCCTCATTGTCTTTGCGCTCAAAAATCAGGCTCTTGATAATTTGTTCGACTTCACATTCGCAGGCATCTGCTGCCTCTTGTGCTGTTCGGGTGGATTGAGGCATCACACGGATTTCGATATCGAGCGACAGTGCTTCTGCTTCATCCTGTACGCGCTTTTGAGAGTCGGATTTCTTCACTGTTTGATCCGTCCTCAAACAATGATCTCCATGGCTTCCTGCTGTCCGACATTGAAGACACGGCGATAGCGGTCAATCTCGGCATCCGGGCCAAGAGCCTTATTTGGATTATCGGATAATTTCACCGTTGGGCGACCATCAGCAGAGATGGCCTTGCAGACCAGAGAGAAGGGAGTTAGCGCGTCATTGGGCACAAGATTACGGAAATCGTTGGTCAGAAGAGTGCCCCACCCGAAACTGATCCGCGCCCGGCCATGGAATTGCTGATGAAGTTCGCGGATTTTGTCGACATCCAGACCATCAGAAAAAATGATGCGTTTGTTGCGAGGGTCCTGCCCATGCTCATTCCACCATTGAATGGCTTTTTCCGCGCCGGTTGCCGGATCGCCACTATCAATGCGGATTCCGGTCCATTCTGAGAGCCAATCCGGCGCATTGGACAAAAAGCCGTCGGTACCATAGGTGTCAGGCAAAATAATCAGCAAGTTGCCGTCATGTTCCTCCTGCCAGTCTCGAAGGACCTGATAAGGAGCATCTGCCAGTTCTGCATCGCTATTGGCAAGGGCTGAATAAACCATGGGCAATTCATGGGCATTGGTGCCTATGGCCTCCACTTCGCGGCGCATGGCAATCAGGCAGTTGGAAGTGCCGACAAATTTGTCACCCAAGCCTTCCATCATGGCCTGGACACACCAGTCCTGCCATAAGAAGGAATGGCGGCGGCGTGTACCAAAATCAGCCAGCAACAAACCATCAATATCGCGTAGTTGCTCTACTTTCTCCCACAATTTGGTCATGGCGCGCGCATAGAGAACCTGCAGTTCGAATTTGCCCATATCGTGCAATACTGCCCGTGTGCGCAGTTCCATCAGAACAGCGAGGGCCGGGATTTCCCAGAGCATGACCGAAGGCCAGTCACCCTCAAAAGTCAATTCATACTGATCGCCAATGCGTTCCAGATGATAGGGCGGTAGGCGCAAATTTTCGAACCATTCCATGAAATCGGATCGGAACATCGCGCGTTTGCCATAGAAGGTATTGCCCCGCAGCCAGGTGCTTTCACCGCGAGAGAGTGACAGCGAGCGGATATGATCCAGCTGCGCACGCAGTTCGCCCTCATCAATCAGCTTGGCCAGTGGAATGTGAGAGGATCGATTGATCAGGCTGAAAGTGACACGCGTATCGGGCTTGTTCAGGAACACCGATTGCGCCATCAATAGCTTGTAAAAATCAGTATCAATCAGCGAACGCACAATGGGATCAATTTTCCATTTGTGATTATAAACACGCGTTGCTAGATCTGTCATCGACATCATTCCTTAAAGGCGGGCAGTGGGCGAATATCTGTTCACGACTAATTGTGAACTTTCACACCATGGACTTGCATGTCATCTAGGGCTGCTTTGAGCGAGCCGTCAAGGTCAATCGCCCGGCAAGCTGACAGGATCACCTCAACTTCATATCCAAGGCGCGCGGCATCCACAGCCGAATAGCGTACACAATAATCGGTGGCCAAGCCAACGATGGTCAGTTTGCGGATGCCCAATATATCCAGATAACCCTTCAATCCGGTCGGTGTGCTTCGATCATTCTCGAAAAAAGAGGAATAGCTATCGATGGCCGGATTGGCGCCTTTGCGAATGATCAGATCCGCATGATCAGTCTGTAAATCCTGATGAAAGGCTGCGCCATTGCTGCCCTGAACACAATGATCGGGCCATAGAACCTGATCGCCATAAGGCATTTTGACCATTGAGAAAGGCACTTTACCCTCATGAGATGTAGCAAAGGAAGAATGGCCGGCAGGATGCCAATCCTGGGTCAGAACAATGGTTGCATAATCAGTCATCATCTTATTGACCAAGGGAACGATTTCATCCCCACCAGGTACGGCTAGAGAACCACCGGGGCAGAAGTCATTCTGGACGTCAATAACGATAAGGGCTTCTGATTTTTTGTCCATCTCTTCGTTTTCCTGATTTTGTGTCATGGCAGACTTGCTAGCCTTGCTGCTGCTGATCGTAAGAAAATGTGCACCGGCACTGACAGAGGCCAGTGTTCCTCCCACCATGACAGATCGTCTTGATATCTTCACTACCATTATGCGCACGATCCTTTATTATGCTCAATTCGAGCAAAAGAAATATAGAGAAGTGGGCGATCCGTCAAGAGAGTTAAAATGCCGATAAAAAAACCGGGCATGGAGCCCGGCTTTTTGAATTTCAATGATGATCTCGGATATTTACTGCAAGCTCTGCAGATAGCTGATCATGTTTGCGCGGTCTTTGTCTTTCTTGAAACCGGCAAAAGACATGGAGGTCTTGCTGATGAAGTCTTTTGGCTTTTTCAGGAAGCCGTTCAGCTGATCGGCATCCCAGGTCTTGCCATCGCCATAAGCCTGCATGGCTGCTGAATATTTGAAGCCATCAACACCGCCTGGCTGACGACCAACAACACCAAAGAGATTTGGACCAACCTTGTTTTTGCCGCCCTGATCGAAGGTATGGCAGGAAGCGCATTTCTTGGTCAGTTTTTCACCTGCAGCCGGATCAGCAGAAGCAAGCAAGGTTGCAAAATCAACTTCTGGCTCGGCTTCTTTGGCTGGTGCTGCATCGCCACCATCATTGTTTGCAACAGCAATTTCAAAACCAGGCTTCTCTGGGGCATCAGCACTGAAAATGAAACTGGATACCATGCCGATGACCATCATGATGATCAAAGACAGCAACAATGCGCCAAAAGCCTTGTTCAATTCGAAAAAATTCATTGGTCCTTGCTCCGGGTTCCTTACCTGGGTCTCGATCCGCCTGTGTGCGTATGCGCAACTCAATTCTGTCTTGCCAACGAGCCCTGTTTACAGGGCAAAAACCAGACATGAAAGTGAGACAAAAAAGCGCTCTTGGCCCCACATGCGTAAGTTAAGCGGAAACTACTAGCTTTTACGGATGAATGTCCATAGGAATAGCGGATAAGATGTCAAGACTTATGCCTTTGACGACACTTTTCATCAAAATCTGGGGGAAATTGACATGTCTCAGTCAATGAATGGAGAAAAAGCAGTAGTTTTGATTCCCGCCCGTATGGCTTCAACCCGGCTTCCGGACAAACCATTGGCCGATATTGCAGGTGAAGCAATGATTGTCCAGGTCTGGAAACGCGCCAAGGAAGCCAATATTGGTCCAGTTGTGGTGGCAGCGGATTGCCATCAGATTGCCCAAGCTGTTCGTGACGCCGGTGGCGATGCAGTTGTCACCAATCCCGATCATCCATCAGGTTCTGATCGTATTTTCGAAGCATTGGAACATATCGATCCCAACGGTGACTATCAGATTGTAGTGAATGTACAGGGCGATCTGCCAACCATAGATCCCGATGCCATTCGCGCCTGCTTTGAGCCTCTGAGCAATCCGGACGTTGATATTGCAACATTGGCAGTCGATATTTCCGATGAGGATGAAAAGACCAATCCGAATGTGGTCAAGGTCGTTGGAAGTCCTCTGAGTGGAAAGGATAGCCAGATGCGCGCGCTGTATTTCACGCGCGCGACAGCACCCTATGGGGATGGGCCGCTTTACCATCATATTGGACTTTATGCCTACCGTCGCTCCGCGCTGGACAGGTTCGTGAATTTGTCCGAAAGTCCACTGGAAAAGCGTGAGAAACTGGAGCAGTTACGCGCTCTGGAAGCGGGAATGCGTATCGATGTTGCCCTTGTCAATGATGTGCCATTGGGTGTCGATACTCCAGAGGATCTTGAAAAGGCACGCAAAGCATTGTCTAAATAGCATTCGAACTGGTCTGATTAGTGAGCAGACCACAATGACAAGGGCGGCATCCGTCGCCCTTTTTTCTTGACTGATGAGGAGAAACAGCAATCATGTCCACCAAGAAAGTCGTATTTCAGGGAGAACCGGGAGCCAACTCGCACATTGCCTGCAATAATGTGTTTCCCGAGTTTGAGGCACTCCCCATGGCGACTTTTGAAGATTGCTTCAATGCCATCCAGAAGGATGAAGCCGATCTGGGTATGATTCCGGTTGAAAATTCTGTTGCCGGGCGGGTGGCCGATATTCATCATCTGATGCCGACATCCGGATTGAACATCATTGGCGAGTATTTCCTGCCTATTCATCATCAGCTTGTTGGCTTGCGTGGCACCAAGCTTGATGAGGTGGAATCCATCCAGAGTCATGTCATGGCGCTGGGGCAATGCCGCAAAGTGATCCGGGATATGGGCGTCAGGGCGGTGATTGGGGCTGATACTGCTGGTTCGGCGCGCCAAATAGCGGAATGGGGAGATGCCAGCAAGGCGGCTATTTCCTCAGATCTTGCCGCCGACATTTACGATCTGGATATCCTGAAACCCAATGTCGAAGATGAAGACCATAACACCACTCGCTTCATCATCCTTTCCAAATATCCAATCAAGGCCGATGCAGGCAATGGCCCGGTCATAACCACTCTTGTGTTTCGTGTTCGTAACGTGCCTGCGGCCCTCTTCAAGGCTATGGGTGGATTTGCCACAAACGGCGTCAATATGACCAAGCTGGAAAGCTATCAGACTGGCGGCAAATTCTTCGCTACCCAATTCTATGCCGATATTGAAGGACATCCGAACGATGCCAATGTCAAGTTGGCATTGGAAGAGCTTGAATTCTTCTCGGCAGAGCTGAAAGTTCTGGGTGTCTACCCCGCTCACGAATATCGCCTTAAAATTGCGGAACCGCAGGAAAACCGGGAGCTGCGCCCAAGCCCCGGCATTTAAAGCGCGTTCCCGAAAAGTTGAAGCACTTTTCGGATAAGAATTCGCTTCAGAACAATGAGTCAAAGAATAGTTTCAAATGAAAAAGCAGGCCTCAGAGCCTGCTTTTTTGTGTTCTGCCAACTCTTCGGTGTGAGCGGAGAGATATGGTGTCTGGATCGGTGCTTCGCGCGATCAGCGTTCCTGAAAGGCCTTCTGGAAAGAGTCAGCCAAAGGTTTCATCAAATAACCAAAGAAAGAGCGCGAGCCGAGCTGAATATAGCTTTCGGCAAACATGCCAGCTTGAATGGGTTGCTCACTGCTTGTGGTATCGAAGCCAAGGCGGACTGAGAAATAAGGCTCGCCAGTTTGCTCATCCAGCGTGGAATCGGCAGCGACATACTGCACTTCTGCCGGGTAGGGATCGACCAGACGGCGATTGAAGGCCGTAATGACGATTTCTGCCGGTTGGCCGACTTGCACACTTGCCACATCTTGCGGAGCGATCCGGGCTTCCACCAGGAAATTGGATTGCACAGGCACAATTTCGCCAATGGTTTCTCCCGGACGCAAGACGCCACCTTCTGTATGGGCTGCCAGTTTGGTCAGAATTCCGGCCACAGGTGCGCGCACCTTGGTATAGGAAACCGCTTTTTCCGCTGCTTTGATTTCTTCCGAAATGGAGCTCAGCTCGGTATGAATGCTGGCCAGCTCGCGTGAGTATTCTTCAATGCGGGAGGACTTAAGCTGTGCAATGCGGCTTTGAATTTCTTCCATTCGCGCCTGAGTTGACCCTTCTTGTGCTTTCAGGGCATTGAGACGCGATTGCGCGCCGAGCAGGCCGGACTCGATTTCCAACATGCGACGTTTGGAGATATAGCGTTCTTTGACCAGGGGTCGGACCTTATCCAACTCTGCCTGTTGTAGTCCGACGAGTTGTTTCTGGTTCTCAATCTGCGGAGCAAGGCCGGTATATTCGCTTTGCAAGGCCGAGTGCTGATTGTTCAAGGACGCAAGTTCGCTGGTAAAACGAGCCATGCGAGCTTCAAATTCTGCCATTTGTTCCTGCTCGACTGGTGTGGAGTTTGCGAGCGGATTGGCAGGTTGGGCAACAACGACTTGAACTGGTTTGCGCCTCGCATTGGGGTCGGGCTTGGGGCGTGGTAAAGGTGGTTGTTTGGCAGTTGTTGCCTTTTTCTCAGCTTGCAGATGCTGGACTTTCTCTGCCTCAAACCGCGCCTTTTGGGCGGTCAGAAGACTGAAGCGTGCTTGAAGGCGGGCAAGTTCAGCTTTGGTCACTTCAGGGGCAATTTCCAGAACGATCTGGCCTTTTTCCAATAGGTCTCCATCTTTGGCCAGAATGGTGCTGACCACACCGCCGGTCGGGTGTTGCAGCAGTTTGTTCTGACCCGCAGCGATGATGCGACCATTGGCAATAACGGCAGATGACAGCGGCATGAAGAGCGCCCAAAGGCAAAAGATCAGGAGTGTGCCAAAGATATAAAAATAGCCTTTCCGCAGGATTGATCCGGTATCCTGACGAACTTGAGACGTCCATGTTGTTCCTTGATCAGGCTGGTTGATCTGGATGTTTTCAGGAGAGGAATGGGTCATGATTTGTCTCCTGATATGATCTCACTCAGTCTCGGTCTTCGCGGTTTAGGGGGCTTTTTTTCCGGATCAAGGGCCGAGATGGTAAAGCCGCGCGCTGGATCATCACCCGTTTTGGTAGATGTCTCAGGTTGAGGTCTTGCTCGATGTATGCGTGCAGGACCTTGAGGCTTCGGAATGCCGGATTGTGGCTTGGTTTGAGATGTTCCGGAGTTTGAAGAAGTCTTCACAGCAGGTGATTGCTGGCGATCAATCTTGGCAAGTTTGCCATCTTTCACCGTCATGACGGTATCTGCAATTTGCAGCAGAGCAGGGCGTTGGCTCACAAGAAAGATCGCGGTTCCCTGCTTGCGCAATTGAGAAAGAATACGCATCAGGCTTTGTTCGCCTTCCTGATCAAGATGAGCATTCGGTTCATCCAGAATGAGCACTTGAGGGTTGGAATAGAGAGCCCGCGCCAAGGCAATACGTTGGCGTTGACCCCCGGACAGGCGTATGCCTTGCGGACCAATCTGCGTTTGATAGCCATCGGGGAAACTATTGATGAGATTATGCACTCCGCCTGATTTGGCGGCTTGCATCAGCTTTTCTTCATTGGGTGCTATATCCATACGGGAGATATTTTCGGCCAATGTACCGGGAAAGAGCATGATATCTTGCGCAATATATCCCACCGACTGACCCCATTGCTCAGACGGCCAGTTGACCTGGTTGCAACCATCAAGACAGATTTCGCCATCACTCGGCGGAATGGCACCCGCCAAAATGCGTGCCAATGTGGATTTGCCAGATCCGGATGAACCGACCAGCGCAAAAATCTGACCAGGCCCAATGGTAAAGGAAATCTCCTTGAGCAACTGAACCGGGCCTTGGGAGCTATCTATCTGATAGCTGACATTGCAAGCTTGTAAAATGCCCTGTGGAGCAGGCTGGGCAATTGGTTCCGTGATGGTGGCATTTTTTTCCAGAAATGCAGTCAGATCCCTTTGGGCCGTGCGGGCGCGAGCGATATTGTCCCAACCTCCGATAACTTGCTCAATGGGCTGCAAAACCTTTCCGGAAATGATCGAGGCGGCGAAGATAAGGCCTGCAGACATATCGCCTTGTAGAACCAGATAACCGCCCCAGGCCATGATGCCGATTTGCAGGATTTGGCGAATGGCTCGGGAAAGGCCAAAATAGAATGCATTGCCAAAACCGGCCTCATCATGGGCGTTCAGGCTGGCTCCAAACATTGCTCCCCAACGTTGTGCCAGACTTGGCATAAGGCCCATGGCGCGGATGTCTTCCGCACGCTCAAAGACGGCGGACGCGAACTGCATGGCATTGCTTTGATGATCTTGTGCATTGTTCTGAGCGTTAGCCATGTTGGTCTTGTTCAACAGAGCGATGGTGCCGAGAGCTGCTGCGCCCAACAAGGTCAAGAAACCGATTTGGCTGTGAACAAGGAACAGAACGATGACGAAGAAGGGAACAAAGGGAACATCAAAAAGTGTGACGAACGATCGTCCGGCAAGAAAACCGCGCAAACTGGAGAATTGCCGCAACAGACCATTGGCTTGTGCTGGATGATCAGCGAGTTTCGCAAATAGCTTATCAGCATTTTGAGTTGCGAAGCGAGCAGCAAGACGCAATGCGAGTTTTGAACGAATGGATTCTGAAGCACCGAGTAGAACAAGCAGCAAAATTGCAATCAAGGTCAGATAGAGCAATGTCTCCTGACTGCCAGAGGACAAGACGCGGTCATAAACTTGCGTCATGTGAATGGGTGCCACTAGCATGAGCAAATTGGAGATGACGGAGAATATGATCAGAGGCTTGAAAAGGGCCAAATGTTTCATTGCTGGGCTTTCACGCAAAACAGAATTGAGTGCAGGCTAGCAGAATTCTTCTAATAAATGGTTCGTCCGGCAAGTATCTCAAAATTATGAAAAGTATGGTTGTATTATGTGCATTTTAAGCGGAAAAATTGAATGAAATAAGTAATAACTAACTCATAAATGATGTTTGGTAAGATTGCATAAACGAAATTGCAGCACTCTTTAATGCAACTGAAAGAGGGTGGGAACATGAAAAAATCCATTCGACTGCAAATTACATCATTAGTATTTGTACCGATCATTGCTGCTTTTCTATTTGCTGGTATTGCTGTTTGGGAGAAATATACCGAATTGGCGCACCATGACCAAATGAAGCCACTTATTTATTTGGCAGAGGATGCGTTTGATTTGGTTGAGGCCATTCAGGTGGAGCGCGCCAAGAGCTCAAAACTTGTGGAATCGAAATTCGATCCCGCCTATATGCCTGAAGTCAAAAAAGCACGGCAGAAAAGCTCTCAAGTCATCAAAACATTTGATGATCATGTAGCCCAGTTGCAATTGAGCAACAAAAGGCTGCTTTCTGAGATCAAGCATGTATCCAAGGCGATTCACGAGATAGACGGGATCCGCAGCTCGGTTGACAAGCAGGCTTTGACCACCGCTCAAATCAAGAAAAACTATACAAAAGAGATCAAGGAATTGGTGCACCTGATCGCATTGGCAATTGAAGCCAGTCCCTCTCCGGAGATCAGTGCTGAACTGGTGCCCTATCTTGCCCTCACGGAAGCGTTGGAAGCAGGAAGTCTTGAAAAATCCCTGGGTTATAACCTGCTACAACAAAAGAAAGCGGGTTCGGTCGATCTTCAGACCTATGTGGCTTTCATGAAAGCCTATGGTGGCGAGCTTGCATATTTGAAGGAATTTTCGGCAGTTGCGCTCAAAGAGCAGGTCGCGCTATTTGATCAGGTGGTAGCCGGACCGGCCGTTGCCAAGGTGGAAAAAATCCGCAAACTGCTGCAAGTCATCGCGTTGAGCGATAAAGCGGAAATGGTTGAGGGATCAGAATGGTTCAAGGCCAGTGTTGAGCGCCAGGACAAGATCCGCAAGGTCGCCAAGGATCTGGTTCACCGGGCAGAAGCTGCGATGGAAGCCGATGTGGCCGGTTTGGAAAACCATATCATGTGGTTGTTGGTGGCCAGTGCAGTGATGCTTGTTCTGACTGTGACCGCTGTTGTCTTCCAAGTGCGTTCGGTTACGTCTCAGTTGCAATATCTTAGAGATAGTATCTCGCGGATTGTTGGTGGTGAGCTGGATTTCGAGATTGATCATACCGAGCGTGATGATGATATCGGAGATATTGCCAAGGCAATTGTGGTCTTCCGCGAAGCCTCGTTGGAGCGGGTACGTCTGCAGGATATTGCTTTGCAGAAGCAGGATATGGACGTGATGCGTCAGGATCAGATGCAGAAACAGATCTCCGTGTTCCGAAGCTCCGTTGATGAAGTCCGCGGTGTCCTGACAAATGAAACCGGCGCGATGGCGGAGACATCCAGTGGTTTGATGAGTTTGGCGGATGAGGCATCACAATCTGCCAATTCTGCGAACGAGGCCTCCAGTATGGCATCAACCAATGTGCAAACTGTAGCGGCTGCTGCGACCCAGATGGCGGCATCAATTCAGGAAATTGGTGAGCAGATCAATCGGGCATTGAGTATCTCGACCAATGCCACCGAGGTCGCGAACAGCACGAATGACAGCGTTTCCATGCTGTCAGAAGGGGCAGACAAGATTGGTGAAGTGATCGAGATGATTCGGGCAATCGCTGAACAGACCAATCTGCTGGCCTTGAATGCAACGATTGAAGCGGCTCGTGCAGGTGAAGCTGGTAAAGGTTTTGCGGTTGTGGCGGCGGAAGTGAAGGAATTGTCTACGCAAACTGCGCGCGCCACAGATGAAATTGCTGCTCAGATTGGTGACATTCAAACCTCCACCACGAAGGCGGTGCAATCCATCAAGGAAATCAGCTCCAATATCAATGATGTATCGGAGGTCACCAACGCCATTGCTGCTGCGGTGGAGGAACAAACGGCAGCGACAGCCGAGATTTCCGAGAGTATTGGCAGAGCTGCCGATGGTAGCCAATATGCGACCGATAATGTCAATGTAGTGTCGCAAGCGATTGAACAAACCCGTGATCAGTCAGGTCGGGTTGGATCCGCTTCAGAGCAACTGACCGATGTTACTGGTCGTCTGACTGATCTGGTTGCCGATTTCCTTGTAGATGTTCAAAAGGATGTTGATGATCGCAGGGATGCAACCCGCCGAATTGTTGAGGGAGATGTGAGCGTGGTTCGCAACGGTCAGGCAATCAATGGCTGGCTGATCAATGAAAGTGATGGCGGTGTTGCCCTTGCTGGCATTGAAGATGTGAAAAAAGGTGAACGGTTCGCAATTGAACGCAACGGGCTTCGTTATGATCTGGAAGTCGTCTGGAACAATGGCGAACGGTGCGGTTGCCGAATTCTGGAAAAAATCACATTGAAACAAAACACCGCTGCCTGACTAATCAATCAGGCTATCATGAAAACAAAACAGCCATCCGATGAGAATGGCTGTTTTGTTGTTAGAGTGAGCGGGCGCGTAGCTCTGTAATCAGTTCTGTCACACGGGCAGCATTGTCTGGTGCGATGGAGCCATCTTTCATATGCAGGTTGTTTTCAAAGCCGATGCGGGCCTTGCCACCTGCTTTGATTGCGGCGAGGAGACATTCGGTCTCTTGCTGTCCAAAGGCACAACATCCCCAATCCAGATCGATGCCTTCAAACGCATCAAGGCTCTGCATGAATGGTTGCAGATCGTCCGGGTTGGAGACCTGCCCAACACTGTAGCGCCCCAATACGAAGAGAAGCTGCAGATTTGTGGCTGGAAGTGTCTCATCCTTGATCAGTCTTGCCAGCGTGGCGGCGTCCTGATCGTCATAAAGAATATGTTGAATCTCGACGCCTTTTTCTGCCTGCTCCCAATAGAATTTTGAAACAGCGCTATTTTCTCCTTCGCTTAGCATTTCGCGAATGGAGATGGAGACGGCTTCAGGATCAGAGTTGCGCACAATGGCTCGCTGCTCTTCCGGAGAATAGATGCCAACGGCTTCGGTCGTGATCTGCACCCACATATCGGGCACTTTCAGTGTCAGCTCGGCTTGCAGCTCACGATACAGGCCTGCATCCAACAGATGTTTTTGGTCCTTGTCACGAACATGGGCATGGATACCATCAGCTCCCGCATCAAAACAGGCTTTGGCTGTTTGCACCGTCTGTTCAATGGTCACCGGCAGGGACGGATGATCTTTGCGCGTGCGGCGAGCCCCATTGGGGGCCACCAGAATATTGGCCAACGCCATTAGAGCACCTCTTCAATCGCAATTTTGAGCTTTGCGATGATCTCATCTATATGCTCATCTTCCATGATGAACGGAGGGGCCAGCAGGATATGGTCACCATTTACGCCGTCAATGGTGCCACCCATCGGATAGCAGGCGAGACCCGCTTCGAACGTGGCTTTCTTGAGGGCTTTATTGATGGATTTGGACGGAGCAAAAGGTTTCTTGGTTTCGCGATCCTCAACCACTTCGATGCCGATGAAGAGGCCACGACCACGAATGTCGCCAATATGCGGATGCTGACCAAGCTCTCTCTTGAGCGCAGCTTGAAGTTTTTCCCCCATTTTGCGGCAACGCTCGACAAGCCCCCCATCGGTCAGCTTGGTGATGACGGCGAGGGCGGCAGCAGAAGCAGTTGGGTGGCCGATATAGGTGTGACCATGTTGAAAGAAACCTGAACCATTTTCAATCGCATCATAGATCTTACCGGCACAGAGCATGGCACCAATCGGCTGATAGCCAGCGCCAAGACCTTTGGCGATGGTGATCAGATCAGGCGAGATATCCTCTTGCTCGCAGGCAAAAAGGGTGCCGGTGCGGCCCATGCCGCACATGACTTCATCCAGCATCAACAGGATGCCATATTTGTCGCAAATCTCTCGAATGCGTTTGAAATAACCTTCAACAGGAGCAAGGGCGCCAGAGGTAGCACCAACGACCGGCTCGGCAAAGAAGGCCATCACGTCTTGTGGTCCGACACGTAAAATCTCTTCTTCCAGCTCATTGGCAACGCGCTGACCATATTCAAACGCAGTCTCGTTCTCCTTGCGGTCACGATATTCATAGCAAGGAGAGATGTGGCTGGTCTCAATCATCAATGGTGAGAAGGGCTCGCGACGCCAAAGATTGCCACCTGTTGCCAGAGCGCCAAGCGTATTGCCGTGATAGGACTGGCGGCGGGCAATGACCTTGTGACGTTGTGGCTCGCCAATCTCGATGAAATATTGTCGAGCCAGTTTTAAAGCAGCCTCAACGGCTTCCGAGCCACCAGAGACGAGATAGACGCGCTCGATACCTGCAGGAGCATGTTCGATCAGTTTGTCCGCCAATGCTTCAGCCGGTTTGGAAGTGAAGAAGCCCGTATGGGCGAAAGCCACTTGGTCGACCTGATCCTTGATTGCCTGTGTCACGTCCGGATCGCTATGTCCCAGACAGGAGACAGCAGCACCTCCTGAACCATCGAAATATTTCTTGCCATTGGTGTCATAGAGATAGACACCAGCGCCGTGTTCGATCGTGGGATTATTGGCCTTGGTATGTCTCGGAAATAGATGGGACATGTTTGTCTACCTGTCGCTGGACCGTTCTTGTTTCAGTGTGAAAGGCTGGGCTTGGGGCTGGCTCTTTTGTCCGCACCAGTGTCCAGTTGCTTGCTTTGTTCGGTAAAAAGTAAGAGATACATTTGTTTCACCTGTTGACAAGACATAAAACACCTGAAACTTTAGGAAAGTTGCGAAATGAGGTAAAAAACACACAGAAAAGCTTATTTCGTCATTTCGGGAGGATAGGGCTCTGCAAGAAATATCGGTAGAGGATCGGATTGCTGGCAAATACAGCAATTTGAGCGAAAAGTTGCGTCTGGCCGCCGACTTCGTACTGGAAAACCAGTTCGAAGTGGCAACGCGCAGCCTGCGCTCAATCTCCGCTACCACCAAACTTGCACCAGCGACGTTCTCTCGGTTGGCCCGCTCTTTGGATTTTGAGTCTTATGAGGAGTTGCGAGAGCTTTGCCGCAAGGCGATTGGACAATCTCGAGTGACTTTCTCTCAAAAAGCAGAATTGCTGCAAGATCTCGCCGAGGAAGGTGAAACGCCATTCCTGCATCGTCAGGCCAATGCTTGTTTGACGAATATTTCGCAGGTCGCCTCCGACAGTGACCTCGTGCGTCTGGAACAAACCGCTGATACCTTGACTGATGCACGCAGGGTTGTGTTGTTTGGCGGCTTTGCATCGACTGGAATTGTCGAATATTTTGCCTATTTGGCCAATTTTTTTACCACCGATTGGCGCATTGCCGGGCGTATGGGAGCGTCCTTGAGTACCGCGATCGCTGATCTGGAAAAAGGGGACGCTCTTGTAATTATCACCAAGCCACCATTTGCGCGCCGTTCAATCATGGCTGCGAAGATGGCCGCCGAGCTTGGAGTATATGTAGTTGTTATTACAGATAGTTACAGTTGTCCCGCTTTGGAATTTGCATCCACATTTTTCATCATTCCATCCGAGAGTCCGCAATTCTTCTCTTCTTATGTTGCCACTCTTATGCTAATTGAGACTTTAGTAGGAATGCTGGTTGCTCGAGCTGGAGCTGCTGCGCGGCAACGGATTGAGGACGTGGAGCGACGCAATCGGTTGCTGGGAGAATTCTGGGAAGGTTAGTCCAGCGCCAATACAACGACTTTTCAACTCTAGGGAGAAACACATGTTGAAAAATGTAAAATTGACGGCCGCTTTGCTGGCTGCCGGTGTGGCTTATTCCCCAGCCGCTTTTGCTGAGGAATTCATCACGATCGGTACAGGTGGTGTGACTGGTGTGTATTACCCGACTGGTGGTGCCATTTGCCGTCTGGTTAACAAGAGCCGTAAAGAGCATGGCGTTCGTTGTTCGGTAGAATCCACCGGTGGTTCTGTATACAACATCAACACCATTCGCGAAGGTGAGCTGGAATTCGGTGTGGCTCAGTCTGATTGGCAGTATCATGCTTATAATGGTACTTCCAAGTTCAAGGACAAAGGCAAGTTCGAAGATCTGCGTGCAGTATTTTCCGTGCATCCAGAGCCATTCACCGTTGTTGCCCGTGCTGATTCCGGCATCAAGAATGTTCAGGATCTGAAAGGCAAGCGCGTTAACATCGGCAACCCGGGTTCCGGTCAACGTGGCACCATGGAAGTTCTCATGGAAGCTCTGGGTTGGAAAACCTCTGATCTGGCACAGGCTACCGAGCTGAAAGCTGCTGAACAGTCTGCTGCTCTGTGTGATAACCAGATTGACGCAATGGTTTATACCGTTGGCCATCCATCCGGCTCCATTCAGGAAGCAACAACAGCTTGTGATTCCGTTCTGGTAACCGTAGACGGCCCTGCTGTTGAGAAGCTGATTGCTGACAACAGCTACTACCGTTCTGCTACCATTCCTGGTGGCATGTATCGTGGTAATCCAGATGATACAACCACCTTTGGTGTTGGTGCGACCTTCGTATCCTCTGCAAAAGTTTCTGAAGACACCGTTTACACTCTTGTAAAATCCGTCTTCGAAAACTTCGATGCATTCAAGAAACTGCATCCTGCATTTGCCAACCTGAAACCGGAAGAAATGGCAACCGCTGGTCTGTCTGCTCCTCTGCATGCTGGTGCAGCAAAATACTATAAGGAAAAAGGCTGGATTAAATAATCTGCCTTTCCGGTCCGCTCGTTGGAGGCTAGGGACTTCAACGAACGAGCAAATATTGGGGGCGACGAGTGCAATCGTCGCCCCTTCTTGCATTAATGGATGAGTTGTGGCTTCAACGCCTGTCTTTATGCAATGAGACCCAAAGTTAACAAACGGGTCTTGAGCTTGGGATGTGTGATTGTCTTATCAGGGTGGGCTCTTACCTTGTATTGAGGGCGTTTGAACAGGTCGTTGGCGGGACAGGAAACCTGACCCGTGCACGGGCAAGCCGCCATGAGGGATTGTCGATTATCGGCAATCAGGGGGAATAATTAATGACTGACAAGAATGTAAAGGGTCAGCCGCTTTCCGAAGAGGAATTGCAGGAACTGGTAGCGGCCAGTGACGCGGGCTCCCGAAATCCGGCTGGTGCGGTTGGCATGTTGCTGGCCACATTGGCCGTGATCTGGTCTTTGTTTCAGGTTATCCTGGCCTCTCCAGTCTCTTTTTACATATTGCCCGGAGATCTGATCAACAATTCACGCCAGATCCATTTGGCTTTCGCCATCTTTCTGGCCTTCATGGCCTATCCTGCGCTGAAAAACAGCCCGCGCCATTATATCCCGTTGCAAGACTGGATCCTCGGCATCGTGGCGACTTTCATTGCGCTGTATGGCTTCATTTTCTATCAGAAAATCGTCGATAGTGGTGGTCTGGCTGATGATACGGACAAATGGTTTGCACTTGCTGGCCTGCTGCTTCTGTTCGAAGCTGCCCGTCGTGCTCTTGGCCCTGCCATGGCCATCATTGCAACCATCTTTTTGGTCTATGTCTTCTTTGGATCCGCTGAATGGGTACCGGAAGTCATTCGCTGGAAAGGTGCATCGCTGAAAAAAGCCATGAGCCATATGTGGATCACATCCGAGGGTGTGTTTGGCATTGCGCTGGGCGTTTCCACCAAGTTTGTCTTCTTGTTCGTTCTGTTCGGTGCCTTGCTGGATAAGGCAGGAGCAGGCAACTATTTCATCAAAATGGCTTTCGGTGCCCTTGGTCACCTGAAAGGTGGGCCTGCAAAGGCTGCTGTGGTTGGTTCCGCTGCGACCGGTTTGATTTCCGGCTCGTCCATCGCAAACGTTGTGACCACCGGTACCTTTACGATTCCGCTGATGAAGCGCGTTGGCTTCTCATCCGAGCAAGCGGGCTCGGTGGAAGTGGCGTCTTCGGTGAACGGTCAGATCATGCCACCGGTCATGGGGGCTGCGGCCTTCCTTATGGTTGAATATGTGGGCATCTCCTATGTGGAAGTGATCACTCATGCTTTCCTGCCTGCGATCATTTCCTATATCGCTTTGGTATATATCGTTCATCTGGAAGCGGTGAAGCGCAATATGCCGGTGATCGGTCACAAGGCAGTGTCTACTGCTCGCACAGTCATGGGAATGCTGGGCTTCTTCGCTCTGTTTGCCGGAATCTGCTACGGCGTGAAATTCCCAGTTCAGGCCATTGTGGCGCTTGTACCAGCTGGTTCCAGCTGGATTTTGGCAGCCATGGTTGCTGTTGCCTATATCGTGTTGCTTAAGATGGCAGCGGGTGTTGATGATCTGGTGCCGGATGATCCAAATGCCAAGGAAGTGACATTGCCGGATATCGGTGAGATCTATAAAGCTGGTCTTTATTATCTGCTGCCGATCATCGTGCTGGTTTACTTCCTGATGATCGAGCAGAAATCTCCTGGTCTGTCTGCATTCTGGGCAACGGCTTTGTTATTCTTCATTCTGCTGACCCAGCGTCCGTTGAAAGCCATCTTCCGTGGTGAGAGCCGCACCGTCGAAGCCTTCAAGGAAGGCGTTGGCGATATGGTTGTTGGCTTGATTGATGGTGCGCGCAACATGATCGGCATCGGTCTGGCAACGGCAACTGCTGGCGTGATCGTTGGCACGGTGACACTGACTGGCATCGGTCAGGTAATGGCAGATCTGGTGGAATTCATTTCCGGTGGTAATCTGGTTCTGATGCTGATCTTCGTAGGTATGCTCTCGCTCATTCTGGGCATGGGCTTGCCAACGACAGCCAACTATATCGTTGTGTCATCGCTGATGGCTGGCGTTGTGGTTGAGCTGGGAGCGCAGTCAGGTCTGATTGTGCCATTGATCGCGGTGCATTTGTTCGTGTTCTATTTCGGGATTATGGCAGATGTGACGCCACCGGTTGGGCTTGCTTCCTTTGCGGCGGCGGCTGTATCCGGGGGTGATGCGATCAAGACCGGTTTCACGGCGTTCTTCTACAGTCTTCGGACCGTGGCCTTGCCATTTGTCTTCATCTTCAACACCGATTTGTTGCTGATCGATGTCAATTGGTATCAGGGCATATTGGTGGCCATAATAGCCACGATAGCCATATTGGTCTTCACGGCCGGTACCATGGGCTATTTTGTCACTCGCAGCCGGATCTATGAATCTGTTGCGCTTGTCCTGATTGCATTTGTGCTTTTCCGTCCTGACTTCTTCATGGATCGCATTCAACCGCCTTATGTCGAGGTGGAAACCTCTCAATTTGCTTCCAGCCTTGGAAATGCTGCCGAAGGGGACGAAATGCGCGTCATCGTATCCGGTCCGGATTTCGATACCAGCAATATCAAGGAGACCACCCTCATTCTTACAGCAGGTAAGGAACAGGGCGGTGAAGCACGTCTTCAGGCCATGGGCCTTGCGACTCTGGAAGAGGATGGCAAATTGAAACTGGATGAACCATTCCCAGGTACTGCTTTCTCCAAGAAGTTGGAGAGTTTTGATTTCTATGGGGATGAGCCGGTGGTGATCAAATCAGCCAAACTATCTGCTGAGCAATTGCCTAAAGAACTGATCTTCATTCCAGGGCTCTTGCTGCTGGGCCTCATCTACATGGCTCAGAAAGGCCGTGCACGCAAGGAAGAAGGAGCAAACGCATGACCAAGTCCATTCTTTGTGCAGTCGATATCTCTCAAACCTCGAGCGAAGAGGAAGTGCTGAAAACAGCCGCCAAGTTGGCTGAGCTGGATGGGGCATCGTTGGATATTGTGACTGTGGTGCCGAATTTTGGAATGAATCTTGTCGGAACTTATTTCGACGAAAATTTCCAGAAACAGGCGGTCAAGGAAGCCAAAGAGCGGCTTCATGAAATGGTGACCAGCGTGTTGGGGGCAAAATGGGACGAAAAGGTACGCCATATCGTGGCGGCTGGTTCCATTTATGAAGAGATCCTGCAACTGGCCGATCAGACCAATGCAGATCTGATTGTCATTGGCGCGCATAAGCCGGATTTGAAAGACTATCTGCTCGGACCAAATTCGGCCCGAGTCGTGCGTCACTCCACATGTTCGGTCTATGTGGTGCGTGAAAATTAGACTCATTTGCAAAGTTCAAAAATAAAAAAAGCCGCTCTATTCCAGAGCGGCTTTTTTATGGATTTCCCTCGGCCGTTTCTCCCTATACCAAGGAAGAACATGCAGCCATGGTATTTCCGAAGGGTTGATCCGACCGACTGTCCGCAAGGTTAGTGATCCTCGATGAGATCATGGATGACTTGACATATGCCTTGGCGTTTTAGTTGCTGTGTTTTTTATTGCGGTGTCAACAAGAGAACCCCTTGGTTCTCCTTGACAATATTATTTTGTTCACTTCATTCAGTCAGGTCGTGTCAGCCCCTGAATGACAAAGTTGGCCGTTGATGGACTGTTTGCCATGGGAAGATCATAAACGGTTGCAAGACGGGTGAGCGCCTTGACATCAACATCATGAGGCATTGGCGACATGGGATCGATGAAGAAGACCAGAGCTTCCAGCTTTTTTTCAGCGATCATTGCGCCGATCTGCTGATCCCCGCCCAGAGGGCCGGAAAAGAGTGGTGTCATATCCAGCTCTGGAAAATTATCGAGAATCCGTTTGCCTGTGGTGCCGGTGCCAAAAAGCTGTGCTTTTGAAAGCGCTTCTCTATGCACTCCGACCCATTCGATCAGATTGTCTTTCTTGGCATCATGGGCAACGAGGGCGATGCGGAGTTTCTTATCGCTCATTGAGAGTGTCTTTCGCTTTTCTTTGCTTGGTTCTCGGACTTGGGCATGAGCCTAACACTTGATTTTGAAAAGCAAAAGACAGATTGCTCAACGGGCTGGTTTAGTGATGCCTATCCATCGTGTTGCGGTGGTGGCGGGTCGGCCTATCAAAGATCTTGCGGCCAAAGAGCGAGGCTGCAAGATCGGTGAGGAGTTCGGCTGTCTTGCCGCGCTCATCGAGGAAGGGGTTCAGTTCCACGATATCCAAAGATGTAACAAGACCGCTTTCGTGCAAGAGTTCCATGATCAGATGGGCTTCGCGGAATGTCGCTCCACCAGGCACAGTGGTGCCAACTGCGGGGGCGATGGAAGGGTCGAGAAAATCCACATCCAGACTGACATGAAGCAGGCCATTATTGGCCTTCACATCATCGATCAGGCGTTGCAAGGGCTTCATGACACCGATCTCGTCGATCAGGCGCATATCATTGACATGGACCTGATGTTTTTTGAGCTGGACGCGTTCCTCAGCATCCACGCTGCGGATACCGATCATATGGACATGGGTTGGATCGACCGGACAATTTAACTTTGGTTCAAAAAGATCAGACAGTTCCGGCAGGCCGCAAAAAGCAGCAACGGACATGCCATGCATATTTCCCGACTCGGATGTTCCGGGGCTGTTGAAATCGGGATGGGCATCAAGCCAGAGCACATAAAGCGGGCGATCTTGACCATTGGCGTGCTCAGCCAATGCTGCAACGGTTCCGATGGATAGTGCATGATCTCCGCCCATGAAGAGAGGGAAACAGTTATCTTGCAGCATTTGTGCGGCTTTGGCCTGAATGGCGCGCGTCCAACCAGCAATTTCGGATGCATTCAGCGCGTTGCCACTGAGTCTGAAGGCATCATCAGCATTTTGCGGCCGTACATTGCCGTAATCACGACTTTGAAAGCCCATGGATTGCAGGGTTTGGATAAGGCCTGCTGTGCGCAGGGCATCGGGACCCATCAGGCAACCTTTCTCATGAGTGCCGTCCTGCAGGGGAATTCCAAGTAAGCCGATTGTTTGCTGCTGGTTCGCCATTGCTGCTTCCTGTTCTTGCCAATCTCTGTTGGATCATTGGGGATTGGCTTTCAGTAGAGCGAATTGAGATGTGAAAATGAAGACATCAAGCTGAGTAAATATGCGTAGACTTCTGGCAATTTGTAAGCTGTGATTGATTAAAATGTCATCTTTGCTCTCACGGCTATTCCTGATCCTGCGATCAGGGCCTGCGAGGGCGCGCAGTCAAGCTGCGGTCACCTATCGGTTCCCGACAGAAGCCTATGTTTCTGCCGAATTCATCTTCCTTGAGAGAATTGCTAGAAACAAGAACTCGTAAAAGGAAATCCTTCCATTTACGATGGTCGATAGGCAAGCACACTGCGCGTCCCCGAAAAGTTGCAGACTTTTCGGATCAGGATTCGCACAAAAGCACGTGCCCTCGCAGGCCCGAGCAGATGCGAGGAATAGCCGCTAAGAAAAAACTATAAACTTAATTCCCGAACAGGCCTTTGGTGATGCTGTTGAAGAGCTGCTGTTCAACCGGTTGTTGTTTCTGAGGTTGGGTATTTTGCTGCCCCTGCTGCTGATTGGGCTGGCCCTTTGGTCTGATGAACTTGTTCAGATCAATGCCCAGCTTTTCACCTTGCTTGGTCAACTCCTTGGAAATGTTCTTGTCCAACTTTTGCAGACCCTTGGCGGCTGCTTTCCCGGCTCCGCCAAGATTACGCAGGCCTTGCAGAACGGCTTGCGGATTTTCCAAAATGCCTGGTAGATCCGGATAGATACGAGGTTTTGCCAGTTTTCCTTTGATGATAATCGGGATCGGTACGCCATCTGCATTGACCAAACCACCTTGACCTCTGAGTTTCGTTACCAATTTTGGTGTGGCTCTGTAGTTGATACGTTGATGGACCAGATCGATTTGACCAGCGCCAGTCATGCGCACCAGCGGTCCGAGCATTTGAAGATCCTGATTGGTAGCAATACCGTTTTTAATGATGAAGCTGGCCTGAAGTGAGCTGAAATCTGTATTTTGAGCTGAAGATGAGGCCCAACCCTCCAAGATATTACCACGCAAGGAGCGGAGCATTTGCGGAATATTGATACCGCGGATTTGTCCATCACGAATGGCAAGATTGGTAGTGCCATTCAAATTGCGGATCAAATCCGCCCGACTGGCTCCTGTTGTGGTCAGCGATAATTGAGTGCCGCCTCGGCCACTTAAGGATTTCATTCCAACGGCATCACGCAGAAAATATGCCATCTGCATTTGGCCAAGAGAGAAATTGGCGGACATTTGGGCGGGTTTAGCTTTGGCATTGAGGCTAATGCCGCCAGTGCCGGTGCCTTCATAAAGTGACAATTGATCCAGGCTGGCTTGCAATTGGCCATCTTTGAGGCGGGCGACCAGACTGACTTTTCCGGTCACAATATCTTTCGCAATCAGTGAATTGGCTGAGAGTTTCAGATCTGCATCGATGGCATTGAGGCCGGAGAAGTCGATTGGGCTGTTATCTGGAGCTGCTTGCGAGCGGGATGTCTTGCGCGAACCACTACCGGAGGCGGCACTGCCTGTGCGGCCTTGCTCGGTGCCATTGCCCATCAATGGCGTGATGTCAAGCTTGTTGAAGGCAAGGGACGCACTGATCACCGGTTTGGCAGCTGTATTGATGCTGAGATTACCGTTGCCCTTGGATTGGCCAAAGCTCAATGATAATTGCTCCAGCGACGTATTGGATGGACTTAGGGCCAGATTGGATTGAACACTAATTGGAACATTGGGAGTGCCTTTGCTCACCACCTGACCCAGCCAGCCCATCAGGGCGCGGCTGGAAGGAGAAGACAGCGCAATTTTACTCCCGTTCAAACTCAGATTGTCAGGCGAAAATCGGCCGGACAAGCTTGCATTCAAAGGATTGGACCGTAAAGTCACACTCGCGGGGATCGCCTGATTGGCCAAAATTTCCGCCAAGCCAATGCGACTGTCATATGTGATTGTTTCGCCATTCCAGTTCATACGGCCGGAAAGAGCCAGAGGTTTGTCCAGTCCCTGCAAACGAGCGCGAAGAGAGAGTTTGTCAATCACGCCACTTTTCCTGTTTGGAATGGCACTTTGCAGGGCTGGGACCGAGATTCTGCCTTGAGTGAGGTTTACTTCGCCAGCCAGATTGGCGCTTTTTTTCAGGATATCCGGTTCCAGACCTCTGGCGGCAAAGTTGATATCGGCCGAAACCATGCCCTCAGCCGGACTTTGCTGCCCCGCTAGCTTTGCCAACATTGGAAGATCCAGTTTGTTGGCCTTCAAAGACCCTTCCCAAATCAGATCCTTGACCGAGCCGTGCAGATTTGCACCAATGGATCCTTTCGCAACTGCGGCATGGTCCAGATTGGCCCGCATCCTGCCATTGATGAGAGTAGCCAGCAGTTTGACTTTGTTGATCTGAATGCCCTGAGTGATCAACTGTTTGGCGCGCAGATCAAGGGTGGCATCGAAGGCAGTGAGGGCTGACAGATCGGGAACATTTCTGGCCGATGATCCTGCGTCTTTCGATGAGGAAGCTTGTGTGTTGCCAGCCTGTTGCTTGGCAGTGGAGGATGTAGCAAGCAGTTGATCTAGATCGAGACTATCAATATCCATCGCCAGCCGTAGAAGAGGATTTTGAGCCCCTTGTGCTGTGAAGAAGCGGGCGGCGGCAGAAAAGCCCTGCTCTCCCAATTTGCCTTGTATGGAGCGCAGTTGGACTTCTTGTTGTCCAGCAATGATGGATGTGGTGATCTGGGCTGTGTTGGCATGAAGCGCAGGAGCAGAACCACTTAACCAGGCGAGGAGTTCTTTGAGCTTTTGGCTTTGCAGCTTGAGATTGCCGCTTAGCATGGTAGGGCTCTTCAGGGCCAGATTGGCGTCCAGTGACAATTGATGCAGATCGCTGGATGAAATCAGGGATAAGCTGGTTTCCTTTCCATTGATGGCATTGGAGACATGCGCAATCTGTCCGTTGAGTTGCAATTCTTTGTCTTTGAACAGCAAAGAGCCGGACAAGATAGCCGGACCGTTGAAATCCGGGATGGAGAGATCAGCATCGAGTTGATTTAGCAGGACAGAGGTCTCGCCTGTCTCTGATAGCGAGACCAAACTGGCGTTGCGCAATGAAAGACGCTGTACGCGCAGGGATGAGAGATCAATGTCACCCGAAGAGGATGATCCTGCATTTGCTGGCTGATCCTGTTGTTCTGCCAATGCCCGGATTGGATCGTCTTTTGGTGAGGGTTTGCTCTGAGCCAGGGTAAAGGTGGGTCGATTCAGTGTTATGGCACGAATATCTGCCTGGCCTTGCAGAAGCGGGCTTAGCGCAAGCGCGAAATCAAGTTCTTCGACATCAAAAAGGGGCTTGTTGTTCTGATCCTGAAGAGAGACAGTCTGGGCGGAGAGCTCCAGTCCCGTGATCAGGGACAAGGATACATCGCCACCAATTTGCAAGGTCATGCCAGTTTGGTCTTTGACGAATGTTTGCACCTGTTCTTTCAAAAGATCGGTCGACAAAAACAGGGGAGCGACAAGCAACAGAACAATCACGGCTCCAGTCAAACTTGCAAGACTGATCAAAATTTTTCGCATTGTGTGACCTCCCCATTTGACCTGTGTCGTCAACACCCCGACAATCAGGCAGAGCTCGCGAATCAAACCCATCTTATCTGATAGAACATAAGTATGGTGAGTTTGGGTTGAACAGAGCCTGAAGACACGCGCTACCTGCCGAAAAAAGAAGAGATATAATACTCGCTGTAATGTCTTTTCAATGAAACCGGTGTAGGAGTGCGCGATAAACCTGTTTGTCGCGAGAACATTCATTGGTTCGAGATTCTTGCGATCCCGCCCGGTTTTATGAGGTTGACTATGGCATCTATGGAAGTGTTGTGGGGTGATTTGCTTCGTCACCGTGCAGATTTTGACAAGTTTCACCTACGATCTGCTCTTGCAGACGACCCCTACCGCTTCAATCGTTATTCCATTGAAATGGAAGGTGATTTAACGCTCGATTACTCCCGTCATCGTATTTCTGACAAGACTCTGCTTCTGCTGGAAAGCCTGTTTGAACAGGCGGAAGTACGAGGACGTTTTGCGGATATGTGTGCGGGCAAGATCATCAATGAAACTGAACATCGAGCTGTCCTCCATACGGCCTTGCGCGGTGGTGTTGATGAAGTGAGCGTCAACGGTCAAAATGTCACCAAGGATGTTGAGGAGGTCAAACAGCGTTTTCTGGCGTTTGCCTCAGGCGTGCGTGATGGCACCATTCGAAGTCATACGGATGAGGCATTCACCGATGTCGTCAATGTAGGGATTGGTGGCTCGGATCTCGGCCCCCGTATGGTCACGCAGGCCTTGAAAGGCTGGACGGATGGTCCCAATGCGCATTTTGTTTCCAATGTGGATGGTGCCCATCTTGGTGATTGTCTGGAAAACTTGAACCCGGCAACAACATTGTTTTTGGTGGCGTCCAAGACCTTCACCACTCAGGAAACCATGGCCAATGCACGAGCAGCCCGAAATTGGATTGTGAGTACATTGGGTGAGGATGCTCCCGGCGCGCATTTTGCAGCTTTGTCGACGAATGCTGATGCTGTGCAGGCTTTTGGTATATCGACGGAACGAATGTTTGAATTTTGGGATTGGGTAGGTGGTCGCTATTCAGTCTGGTCGGCGATTGGCTTGCCGGTTGCTATTGCCATCGGGCCTGAACGCTTTGAGGAATTCCTCTCTGGCGCCCGAGCAATGGATGAGCATTTCGCTACTGCGCCGTTCCGCGCGAATATGCCAATGATGATGGCTGCTCTCAGCCTCTGGTATCGCAACATCTGGGCGTGTGGTACCCAGGCCATTCTGCCATATGACCAACGGCTTGAAAATTTCCCTGCCTTCTTGCAGCAGTTGGACATGGAGTCAAACGGCAAGATGGTGCGCCAGAATGGCAAACCGATCTCCCGGCCAGCATCGCCGGTGATTTGGGGTAGTGCGGGAACGAATGGCCAGCATGCTTTTTATCAGAGCCTTCATCAGGGTGCCGATATGGTGCCATGTGATTTCCTGATTGCTGCCAAACCCACCGATGCCTCAGAGGATCAGCATGAAATGCTGCTTGCAAATTGTCTGGCGCAGATCGAAGCCTTGGCCTTTGGGCGTAGCGAGGAAAATGTACGTGCTCAATTGGCAGCTGAGGGGATGAGTGATGACAAGATTGATCGTATTGCGCCGCACCGCACATTTGCGGGCAATCGCCCAACGTCATTGTTGCTCTATGAGCAATTGACGCCACATATGCTGGGCCGTCTGATTGCGCTCTATGAGCACAAGGTCTTCGCGCAAGGTGTGATCTGGGGCGTGAACAGCTTTGATCAATGGGGCGTTGAACTCGGCAAAGTCATGGCCAATCGATTGCTCGGCTCTATTCAAAGTGGGGAAAAGGGCGAGGAGGATCCTGCAGTCTTCCAACGCCTGATGTCTTATCGAGCAGATTGATCGTTAAGCCGAATTTCTGCGTCGCTGAATGGTGGCTTCCAGATTGGGAGCCGCTGCAATCAGGCTTTGGGTATAGGGATGAGTGGGGTTGTCAAACACCTCACGCGTCTTGCCGCGCTCGATAATCTGACCCTGATACATGACCAGCACTTCGTCAGTGATCTCGCGCACCACGGATAAATCGTGGCTGATGAAGAGATAGGCAAGATCCAGCTCCTCGCGCAGCTGGGTCAGCAGATCCAATATTTGAGCGCGAATGGAGACATCCAAAGCAGAAACAGGCTCATCGGCAATGATGATTTTTGGTTTGGTGATCAGAGCTCTTGCAATGGCAAGACGTTGGCGCTGGCCACCTGAAAATTCATGCGGATAACGATGGGCGTGTTTTGGATTCAGTCCCACTTGGTTGAAGACCTGCGCGACTTTTTCTTCCCGCTCTTGTGCACTTACACTATGGCGATGCAGATGCAAGGGTTCAGCTACACTGCGTCCCACCGGGTGGCGTGGGTTGAAGCTACCATTGGGATCCTGAAAAACAATCTGGATATCCTTGCGCACTGAGATTAGATCATCCCTTTGGGCAGTAAAGGGATTATGATCCCCCACCAGAAGGCTTCCTTTTTGCGGAGCATCCAGTCCCAGCAATGTGCGGGCAAGGGTCGATTTTCCGCAGCCGGATTCTCCGACAAGTCCGATGGATTGCCCCCGATGGATGGCCAGATCAAGGTGATTGACTGCACGAAAATGCCGCTTCTTGAGATAAGGGAACTGGCGCGGCAAAGAATAGTCCCGTACGATCTGGTCGGCACTGAGAATTCTGTTTTCAGCAGAAAGACCGGCATCATCATAAAAAAGAGGCGGTTTGGTGCGGATGGGGCTATGGGTCGATGCTTCGAACAGGTTTTGGCTGTAAGGATGACTGAGCGTGTCGAAAAGCTGTGGCACCGGGCCTTGTTCGACAATTTCGCCTTCTTTCATGATGGCGATGTGATCGGCCATATCAGCTACCACTGCCAGATCATGTGAAATCAACAAAAGGGCAGATTGCTCCTCCTCCATTAACTCCTTGAGCAGCTCGAGGATCTGGGCCTGAGTGGTCACATCCAAAGCCGTGGTGGGCTCATCAGCAATCAGCAAGGCCGGTCGCATGGCTATGGCGATGGCAATGACCACACGCTGGCGCTGACCACCGGACAATTGATGTGGATAGCGATTTGGTGAATAGCGTGCGGGAGACAGGCCAACCCGTTCCAGCAAGTGATGGCTGTGTTGCTCTGCTTCTTTTCGGGTCATATCCCGATGCAGCAACAAGCTCTCTTCTATCTGGTTCCCCACTGTTTTGAGCGGGTTGAGAGCGGTCATGGGTTCTTGAAAGATCATGCCCATCTGATCGCCGCGTCGCTCGCACAGCTGTTTCTCATCCAGTTTGGTCAACTCTTCTCCATCCAATGTGATGGCACCTGATAGATGACTGTGATGGGGTAGCAGGTGCATGATGGAAAGGGCAGTCATGCTCTTGCCAGAACCGGATTCGCCAACCAACCCTAGGCATTTACCTGCTTCCAGAGACAGATTGATGTTGTTCAGAATCGGTTTGTTCTGAATGGATAGATTGAGGGAACGGATGGAGAGCAGGCTCATGATAGCAGATCCCCATCTTGGCGTTGGCGGGTCTTGGGATCGAGAACATCGCGCAAGCCATCGCCAAGCAGGTTCAGCCCCAGAACGGTGAAGATTATGGCGAGGCCTGGGATGATGGCCAATTGTGGTGCGAAAGCCATCATGGTTTGGGCTTCGAACAGCATCTTGCCCCAGCTTGGCATCGGTGGCTGAGTGCCGAGCCCTACATAGGACAGGCTGGCTTCTGCCAAAATGCCCAAAGAGAATTGAATGGTGCCCTGAACAATCAACAGATTGGCGATGTTGGGCAGGATATGCTCCCAGGTGATATGAACCGCATTCTTGCCCGACAGGCGCGCAGCGAGAATGAAATCGCGTGTCCAAAGGCTGAGGGCAGCTCCGCGGGCAAGACGGGCAAAGACCGGGATATTGAAAATGCCGATGGCGATGATGGCATTGATCGCACCAGGTCCAAGCAAAGCTGTGATCATGATGGCGGAGATAAGAGCTGGGAATGCGAAGATGAAATCACCGGTTCGCATCAAAGCTTCGTCCAACCAACCGCCTCTTGCTGCAGCCCATGTGCCAATGGGTACACCCAGTCCCATGCCAATACCAACGGCAACAAGCGCCACTGCAATGGAATTGCGAGCGCCGAGCATGATCATGGAGAAAAGATCGCGGCCATATTGATCAGTACCCAGCCAATAATCACCACTGATGGGTTTCAGGCGTTCCATGATATTGACGCTCAATGCATCATGGGGTGTCCAAACGAAGGATAACAGCGCCAGTGTGATAAAGACGAGGGTGATCAGGCCGCCGATCAGCAGAGATGGCGAGCGCAGGGCATTGACCCTGATGGCATTCTGTTGAGACATGCTTTCTGACATCAGCCTAAGCCCCCTTTTTCTTGCGAAGGCGCGGGTCAATTGCTGCATAGGTCAGATCAATCACGAAATTGACGATGATGACGGTTGCTACCAGCAGCACAATCACGGCTTTCACGGTGATCAGATCGCGCTGGGTGATGGCCTGAAAGACCAGACGGCCAAGACCGGGCAGGAAGAAAACATTCTCGATGATGACGGTGCCTGCCAGCAGAAAGGAAAATTGCAGACCCAGAATGGTGATGACCGGAATGAGTGCATTACGTAGACCATGACGAAGCAGCGTTTGGGTCTGATTGAGCCCCTTGGCGCGGGCGGTGCGCATATAATCTTCATGGATCACATCCAGCATGGAGGAGCGCATGATGCGGGCCAGGATGGAGGCTTGAGGCAAGGCTAGGGCGATAGCCGGTAACAAAAGCGCTTTCATGCCGGGCCAAAAGCCAGCCTCCCAACCGGGAAAGCCGCCGGACGGGAACCAGCGCAAGGTGACCGCAAAGGCCAGTACCAGCAGCATGGCGAACCAGAAATTGGGAACGGCAATGCCTAGCTGTGTCAGTCCCATCATGCCCCAATCCGGCCATTTGTTGCGAAAGGCTGCAGCCAGCAGCCCCAAGGGCAGGGCTAGTAGGGTCGAAAGTGTCAGGGCGAACAGGGCAAGTGGGAACGAGACGATCAGACGCTCGCTGATCAGATCCAACACCGGGACGGAATAGGTGTAGGATGTGCCAAAGTCCCCGGCAAACATGGATGTAATCCAGTTCCAATAGCGTTCGAGAAGGGGTAGATGCAGGCCGAGTTCCTGCCGCAAAGCTTGCAAGGTATCGGCCTGCGCATTGATGCCGAGGATCAATTCTGCTGGATCACCGGGCAGGATTTCCATGATGGCGAAGATCACAAGAGAGGCTGCCAGAAGCGTCAACGCCAGACTGACAAAGCGCCGAAGTGCAAAGAGAAGCATGAATGGCAGCCTTTCTTAATTTCTTTCTCACGTAATCAAGACGTCTTCACGTTATTCCTGATCTTTCGATCAGGGCTCCAGACAGGGCGCTTCGCACTTGCCTGTCGGCCGTCGCAAAAGAAAGGATTTCCTTTTGCGAGTTCTTGTCCCTTACTGACTATCGAGGGAAAAGAATTCGGCGAAAAGACTTGATTTTCGCCGGGAACCGATAGGTGACCGCAGCTTGACTGCGCCCCTCGGAGGCCCAAGCGAAGCTTGGATTAGCCGTGAGAGGTATCTGTGCGAGAGCTTCTATTCCTGATTAATCCATCCATTCCACGTCGGTCAGATCATTGGCCTGAACGGGGCTGTTGGCCCACAAACCTTTGATCTTGGCATTCCAGACACCGGTTTTTGCCAGCTGGAAGAGATAACCATTCACCGCATCAGCATTCAGCTTTTCTTGAGCTTTCTGCATCAGCTCATTGCGTTTGGTTTCATCACTGGTGGCATTCAACTCTTTAATCAACGCCTTGAAGTTGGCATCTTTGTAATTGAAGTAGTAATCATCACGGGCATAGATGCCGATATCCATTGGTTCGGTATGGGAGACAATGGTCAGATCAAAGTCCTTGCCTTTGAAGACCTGTTTCAGCCATTGGCCCCAGTCAACAGAGATGATTTCCAACTCGATGTCGATTTTCTTCAGATCGGATGCGATGATTAGACCTGAACGCTGAGCATAATCGGTTGGTGGCAGGTGCAGGCGCGCCTTGAAGCCGTTCTCAAGACCTGCTTCAGTCATCAGTGCTTTGGCCTTGTCGAGATCGAAATTATAGACGCCGGACAGGTCTTTGTAGGCCGGATGGTGTGGCGCAAAGTGAGAGCCGATCAAGGTGCCTTGGCCGAACATGGCGCCATCAATGATAGATTGGCGATTGATGGCATGGGCCATGGCCTTGCGAACCCGGACATCCTTGAAATGCTCGGCTTCATTATTGGTAGAGAGGATGGTCTCACCCTCAGTTGTGCCAATCACCACTTTGAAGCGGGGGTCGGATTGCAATTGTGGCAGCATTTCTGGCGCCGTAAATTGTGGGAAGGCATCAACATCTTCTGCCATCAGAGAGGCAATCGCTGCAGTTGCGTCGCCTACAATCTTGAAAGTGGCGTTTTTGAGCTTGGCCGGATCACCCCAGTAAGCATCGTTACGGCTGATGGCGATGCTATCGCCCTTGGTCCATTTGCTGAATTTGAACGGCCCGGTGCCGACGGGATTGGTCTTGTTGGCGTCTGCACTGGCCGGATCCACCATGATGGCATCGCCCCAGCCTAGATTGAACAGCATGTTGCCGGTTGGGCGCTTAAGCTTGACTTCGACCGTGTTGGCATTCTTTGCCGTGACGCTTTCAATTGGCTCGAACAGGGCTTTTTGCGCATTGACGGACTTCTCACCACGGGCACGATCAAGGCTATAGACTACGTCAGATGCATCAAAATCGCTGCCATCATGGAACTTAACACCCTTGCGCAAGGTAAAGGTGTAGGTTTTGCCATCTTCAGAAATGGTCCAGCTTTCGGCCAAGGCAGGTTTGACAGAGCCAGTCTGATCAATGCGGGTCAGACCTTCGAAAATATTGGCATAGACGATCTCATCAATAGCAGCTGCTGCGCCTGCGGTCGGATCCAGATGTGGAGGTTCCAGACGGACACCGATGGTGATGTCATCTTTTGCCGCCAGCGCAGTGGATGCGAGCAGCAAGGAAGCTGTTGCAAATGCGGTCGTCAGTTTGGCAATGGTTTTCATCCTGTGGTCCTCCCGACCTGAGTTTGACCTGTCCTGTCAGCACGGAGTTGACGGGTTTTGTGTTCTATATGGCGTGAGCCTGAATGGTTACTGCTGATCCCCGTTCAGCAGGTTGTGGATGGCTTTCGCCATTACTTTAGCGGAATCGAGCATATCTTCAATGCCCACATATTCGTCCGGTTGATGGGCCAGATCGAGGATACCGGGCCCATAGGCAATACAGTCTTTCAGCTTGCCGATGCGATCGATATGTTTTTGATCATAGGTGCCGGGGGAGATTACATAATCAGGCTGGGTTTCCAGTACATCCGAGATTGCGCTACTCACCGCTTGTACAACCGGTTGCTCCTTGTCGGTCATGGTCGGTTGAACTTCGAACAGATCCTTGATCTCATAGCGGAATTTGTCTCGGTTTTCCGATAATTCATCCAGCAGCTTAGTTATCTCGCCTTTGACCTGATCCAGTTGTTCTTCGATCAGGAAACGGCGATCAATCACCATACGGCAGGAATCGGGAACACATGGGGCAGGCAGGCCGTCATAATCTTCCGACTGGCCACCATGAATTGAATTGATGTTCAGCGTAGATTGACGTGCGCCGGGTGGCACAACAGGCATGTCCGTGCGTTTTTCCGCCAACGCCGGATAGAGCTTTTCTTCAAACTGATCAATCACCGCACCCATATGGCGAACAGCGCAGTCGCCAAGAAAGGGCATCGAGCCATGGGCAATATGGCCATGGGTCTCGATTTCTGCCCACCAGACACCACGGTGACCGAGACAAATACGGTCCTTGTTCAAAGGCTCTGGAATAATAACATGATCAACGCGGTCTTTTGCAAAGAAGCCTTGTTCAGCCAAATAAGCAACGCCGCCATAACCACCGGATTCTTCATCGCAGGTGCCGGAAATCTCAATCGCGCCGGGAAAGTCCGGGTTGGCTTCGATATAAGCTTCGATCGCAATGATGGAGGCGGCAAGCCCGCCTTTCATATCGCAGGCGCCACGACCATATATCTTGCCATCCGCAATTTCGCCGCCAAAAGGATCCTTGGTCCAGCCTTTTCCTACTTCCACCACGTCGATATGGCTGTTGAAATGTACACAAGGGCCCGGGCGGCCGCCTTTCTTGCGAGCGATGATATTGATGCGTGGATATTGATCGCTATCGCCGGGCGTGCCGTGAGCGCGGACATATTGAACATCAAAGCCGCGTTTTTTAAGCCGCTCACCCAGATAATGGGCACAAGGCTCATAGGCTTCGCCAGGAGGATTGATCGTGGGAAAGCGGATCAGATCTTGCGTCAGCGCAATGAGATCTGCTTCCTTATCGTCAATGCGCTGCAAGATGCTATCCATGACCCGGATTCCTCTAGCTGGTCCCAATCTCTGTTTTCAAAATAGAGTCAACAGAATGGAGTGAATTGATCAGCTTTGTCGAGTGGAAACGGGATCGGATGTGTAAAAGGGAGGCTCTTTTTCTCTTGCCGGCTATTCTTCGCTGCGCTCAGGCCTGCGAGGGCACGCTTCGCGCTTGCCTATCGGCCGTCGCAAAAGGAAGGGTTTCCTTTTGCGGGTTCTTGTTCCAAGCAATTCTCTCTGAAGAAAACAATTCTTAAATTATCTTCCCCGAGCTTAACGCTTCCAGTTCGCTCTCATCTTTCCCAAGGAGATTGGCCAACACGCTCAATGTATGTTCGCCCAGCTCTGGTGGGGCAGACTTGTAGCTTGGCGGAGTTTTGGACAGCTTGATCGGGTTGGCGACACCGGGCTGCATGCTGCCATCTTTGGCTGGTACTTCAATAGCCATGCCGCGATGCTTGATTTGCGGTTCTTCAAAGACGCGATCAATGGAGTTGATCGGACCACAAGGAACGCCTGCTTTGCCCAGTTTTTCCATCCAGTAATCAAGCGGTTTATCGGCAGTCACCGCTGTAATCTTGGCGGCCAACACGTCGCGATTTTCCACGCGGTGGCGGTTGGTATCGAAGCGGATATCGCCAGGTAAATCATCAAGGCCTGCAATCGCACAGAATTTGGCGAACTGGCTATCATTGCCAATAGCCAGAATGAAGTGTGCGTCTGACGTCGGGAAGGTTTGGTATGGCACCAGATTGGGATGAGCATTGCCCATATGGGTCGGGGCTTTGCCGGAAACCAGATAATTGGTCGCCTGATTAGCTAGGGTTGCAACCTGAACATCCAGCAAAGCCATATCAATATGCTGGCCTTCGCCAGTTTGATCGCGATAGGCGAGGGCTGCCAGAATACCGATAGTCGAATACAGACCGGTCATGACATCGGCCAGGGCAACGCCCACCTTCATCGGCTCGCCACCCGGGCTGCCTTCTGGTTGGCCGGTCACGCTCATCAGACCACCCATGCCCTGGATCATGAAGTCATAACCCGCTTTGGTGGCATCAGGACCTGTCTGACCGAAGCCGGTGATGGAGCAATAGATCAGGTCGGGCTTGATGGCTTTCAAGCTGTCATAATCAAGGCCATATTTCTTAAGGCCACCAACCTTGTAATTCTCAACCAGAATATCAGACTTGGCGACCAGTTCGCGGATCAGGGCTTGCCCTTCTGGCTTGGTGATATCGATGGTGACGGACTGTTTGTTGCGGTTGGTGCAACCAAAGTAAGCTGCATCCGAACGCTCATTGCCATCCTTGTCCTTCAGGTAGGGAGGGCCCCAACCGCGGGTATCATCTCCAACGCCCGGGCGCTCAACCTTGATGATATCTGCACCGAGATCGCCCAGAATTTGGCCAGACCATGGGCCAGCCAGCACACGGGTAAGATCGAGAACTCGGATATGGGAAAGAGCGCCAGTCATGTCGGGTCCTGAATATGGTCAGGCTCGGACTGGGATCATTGAGAGCACAGTTGACCTGAGAAAAGGAATTGCCCGGCTCAGGAAAGTCGGGCCGGAAAAAGTGAGAGGCGGGTTTGGGGAAAGACATCCCGCCTCTCTGATCTGATCACACAATGAGGAAGGATCAGAAGAATGCCTGCAGGCCGGTCTGGGCGCGGCCCAGAATGAGAGCATGAATGTCGTGGGTGCCCTCATAGGTGTTGACGGTTTCCAAGTTGACCATGTGACGGATCACGTGGAACTCGTCGGAGATGCCGTTGCCACCATGCATGTCACGGGCAATACGAGCGATATCGAGAGATTTACCGCAGTTGTTGCGCTTGATCAGGGAAATATTCTCAACAGGGCAATTGCCTTCGTCCATCATGCGGCCGACGCGCAGGGCGGCTTGAAGACCAAGAGTGATTTCGGTTTGCATGTTTGCCATTTTTAGCTGCATCAACTGTGTCTGAGCCAGCGGACGGCCGAACTGCTTGCGATCAAGGGTGTATTGACGGCCAGCATGCCAGCAGAATTCTGCAGCACCCAGAACGCCCCATGCAATGCCGTAACGCGCTTTGTTCAAGCAGCCGAATGGACCAGCAAGACCGGAAACATTTGGTAGCAGGTTCTCTTCAGGAACCAGAACATTATCAAGAACGATTTCACCGGTAATGGAAGCACGCAGGCTCATTTTGCCTTCGATCTTTGGCGTGGTGAAGCCTTCCATGCCACGCTCGACGATGAAGCCCTTGATCTTGTTTTCATGGGCGTCGGACTTGGCCCAGACAATGGCAATATCAGCGATCGGGGAGTTGGTGATCCACATTTTCGCGCCGTTCAGCTTGTAGCCGCCATCGACTTTCTCTGCGCGGGTTACCATGGAGCCAGGGTCAGAACCATGATCAGGTTCGGTCAGGCCAAAGCAACCAACCATTTCACCTGTTGCCAGTTTCGGCAGATATTTCTTGCGCTGCTCTTCAGTGCCGTAAGAATAGATCGGATGCATGACGAGGGAAGATTGCACGGACATGGCAGAACGATAGCCAGAGTCGACGCGCTCAACTTCGCGGGCAACCAGACCATATGCAACATGGTTGACACCAGCACAGCCATATTCCTCTGGGATGGTGGAGCCAAGGAAACCATTCTCACCCAGCTCGTTCATGATTTCACGATCGAACTTTTCGTGACGATTGGCTTCCAGAATGCGAGGCATCAGACGATCATCACAGAAAGCACGGGCCGCGTCCATGATCATGCGTTCGTCTTCGCTCAGCTGGTCACGAAAATGGAAGGGATCGTCCCAAGAGAATTGTGGTTTGGCGCACATGGCTTTTCCTTAGAGCGGTTTGGCAAGGCGTGCGCGACAAGTCCGAATAGCACGCATGCGTCTCAATCATGTATCCATCAGACAGATAGGTGACTCCGATGGTTCTTAACGGCACAATATCCATCCAGCAGGACAAAGAGAAACGAATAAATTTCAGGGGTGCATGCGTTTTGGTTATGTTAAATTGGCAAGAATTGACTGTTTTGTGCCAGTATAGCTGACGTGTGATGCATTTGTGTCATATTGGTGGATAGACTGTCGCATAGATTGAGGAGTGTCAGCATCAGTCCTGATGCTTGTTCAATTTGTTGATTTCCTTTTTGGCGCTGATGGCCTCGCGCATGATCCAGGTGCGGAAAACCTGCAAATTGGGATTGGCACGTTTGGACTGCGGATAGACAAAATAATAGTCGCCATTGGAACGGGTCAGGTGGCTATCCAGCGCAACCAGATCACCCGATGCAATTTCTTCTTCAACCAGAAATCGTGGCAGCAGTGCGACACCCATCTTGGAGGCCGCAGCGCGAATGACCATATGAAAATGCTCGAACCGTGGGCCAACATGGGGGTTAGGATGATGATGCCCGGTGACATTGAACCAATGGCTCCACAGATTGGGGCGCGAGGTTGCTTGCAGCAGAGGCTGCTCCAGTAGCAGTTGTTCAAGCCCGATTTCATCCCTGCGCCTTAGAAGATCCGGGTGAGCAAGTGGCACGATATATTCGGGCATCAAGGGGTCGGTCAGGGCTCCTGGCCAGGCACCTTCACCAAAATGAAAAGCGGCATCGATATCCTCACCCATGAACTCGAACTGCTCAATCTTGGTGACGATATGAATGAGAACTTCTGGGTGTGCTGCGGTAAATTTGGTCAGACGTGGAACCAGCCAGCGCGCACCGAATGTGGGCAGGCATGCAATAGTGAGTTCGCCACCTTGCCCGCGATAAGCCAATAATTCCAGTGTCGCGGTTTCGATATCCTGTAATTTGGTGCGGATCTTGTGGGCATAGACCTCTCCAGCTTCGGTCAGAACAAGGCCATGGCCGGTGCGTTCAAACAAACGCAGTCCCAGCAGATCTTCCATTGCTCGCATCTGGCGCGAGATGGCGCTTTGAGTCACTCCCAGTTCGCTGGCTGCTTTGGTGAAGCTGAGATGGCGAGCGGCGGCTTCAAAAGCACGCAGTGCACTAAGTGAGGGAAGATATTTCAGCATGGATCATGTGCTTTTGTTATGATGCATTGGAGATTTTGTTATTGATCGACAGCGTAAAGAATGATTTTTCGTATGAAAAGAGGGAAAATCACCAAAGAACCAAAATTTTAAGGCATGCAGGGCATGTATATTGATCATGACAAAGGTCAGCTAAATTAATTTCACATTTATAAAAATAGCTTGTTTGACCCTGATCAGTTGCAAATGCCTTTTCTGTCATTAAATTGATTAGAAACGGGGGCGACATATTTGCGTTGCAAGCGTTTGCCCTTTATATAAAGACTAGACCATTCAAATCAGCACAGGACCAAGTGGCTTGCGTAATGCAGGCAGGATTTGAATTCGTATAGGGAAGTTTTGAACCATGAGACTGACGCAACAGGCAAACTATTCTGTCCGCATCTTGATGTATTGCGCAGCAAAGCGCGAAGAGTTCGCCAAAGTGAGCGAGATCGCTCGCGTATATGATATCTCCGAATATCATCTGTTCAAGATTTTGCCTATTCTGGTTTCCAATGGCTTCATTACCACCCATCGTGGACGCAATGGTGGTTTGAAACTGGCGAAAGAACCTAAGGACATCACCTTGGGTGAGATTATTCGTGCAGCCGAGGAAAATTTCCATTTGGCTGATTGCTTTGATGAAGGCAGCTACGATTGTCCGTTGCTCTCCATGTGTGATTTCAACCATGCACTCAATGATGCTCTGGAAGCTTTTTTGAAAGCGCTGGATAAATATACGCTCGCTGACCTGACGCAAAAAGAAGGCGATATGCGCAATTTGCTGCATATTGAAGATCCCAAGGCTTCTGCCAAGCCTGTCTTAAACTAGAAAAACCACGCCAGGTTGCGCTTGTGCGCAATTAAGCAATTTAGGGTTTGGTTTTTGACCGCGCCCAACCGATTGGCTATGCTGTTTCAATTCAAGTTTATGAGTTGTTACAGAATAAGGTCTGTGTTTCCAGACCGGTCTGATTGGTTGGTAGGCGAGACATGCAATTGCAGAATCGCATTTTTGGATTTCTTGATAAAATTGAGAATGAAAGTCAGGTCGATGGCGTTCTTGAGGCGTTGAAAGGCATATCCAATGACTTCGGATATACTGGCTTTATCATGTGCGGCATTCCCGATACTGGTGAGAACCTTGAAGAATTGATCTTGTTGCAAGGCTGGTCCGAGGATTGGAATGTGCGCTATCTTGATCAGTCTTTCATTGATTTCGATCCGGTCGTGGAACGGGTGCGAACATCTCATCTTCCATTTGAATGGAGTGAAGTCGGTGGCCCCAAGGTCCGACTCTCCAAACAAGCGCGCCAGGTGATGGATGAAGCAGCATCCATTGGCATGCCGGACGGGTTTTGTGTGCCGGTTTATCGACCCGGTGCCTTTCAGGCGGCTCTGTCCTTTGGTGGAGATGGCGTAGAGCTGAGTCCCGATGACAAGCATGCTCTGCATCTAGTCGGTATTTATGCCCATAACCGGGTAAGAGACATGCTTCGAAGCAGTCCTGACAAGCCAAAGAAAAAGCTGACACCGCGTGAATGTGAATGTCTGAAATGGACATCGGTCGGCAAAACGTCGTGGGAAATTTCCCAGATCCTGAACATCTCCCAATATACAGCAGACTGGTATTTGGCGTCAGCCGCCAAGAAACTGGGGGCGGTCAATCGCACGCAAGCCGTGGCGGAGGCTCTTCGTCAGGGTTTGATCAGTTAATTCCCAAAATTACCAACTATTGCAAACGTCTGACGGAGCGCAATCTTGGATTTGACAGCTGCGTCATTTTGTTCCATGTTTCGCGCATTCACCAGGGGGGTTCCGGTAAGGAGCTGAGAGTCTGCTAGCTATGTCCGTTGGACAAGCACCGCAGTGACCCTATGAACCTGATCCAGTTCATACTGGCGTAGGGACGGTGCAGCGATACAGGACCTATCCATCCGGATTTTCTGATTTTGCTTTTATTATGTCAGACCAAACGATCTTGTTTCAGTAAGAGGCGAGTCTGATCATAAAGAAACATCTTCAGTTTCCTCTCTCCGCAATGCGGGCGCTTTATCTTCTCCGCTTGATGCTGGATCTCCAATACGCGAAATGCGCAAGGAGTTCCTATGTCTGCAAATGGCCAAACAAATGGCAAGCAACCATCCAATCAACATACAACCCCGAGTGTGACAACCGGTCCATTGCCGGGTTCGTCCAAGATCTATCAGCCCAGCTTGCTCTATCCGGGCTTGAAGGTTGCGATGCGTGAAATTGCTGTTCATCCAACAGCGGGTGAGCCGCCGGTGCGGGTTTACGATCCATCCGGACCTTATACAGATCCGAACGAGCCAATTGATATTCAGAAAGGCCTGAAGCGCATTCGTGCTGGCTGGGCGGAAGCACGTGGTGACGTGGAGAGCTATGTCGGTCGTGATGTGAAACCGGAAGATAATGGTTTTGCAAAGGGAGATCGTCTCGTGCCGGAATTTCCGGTCAAGCATCAGCCATTGCGCGCCAAGGATGGCAAGGCGATCACGCAAATTGCTTATGCGCGCGCCGGTATCATCACCCCGGAAATGGAATATGTGGCCATTCGCGAAAATCTGGGGCGCGAGGTGCTAGCCGGGAACGTGGAACGCGACGGAGAAGCCTTCGGTGCCTCCATTCCGGATCACGTCACGGCAGAATTTGTTCGTGATGAGATTGCCCGTGGGCGTGCCATCATTCCAAACAATGTCAATCACCCCGAATGTGAGCCGATGATCATTGGCCGAAATTTTCTGGTCAAGATCAATGCTAACATCGGCAACTCAGCCGTGACCTCTTCCATGGCAGAAGAAGTCGACAAGATGGTTTGGGCCACCCGTTGGGGGGCTGATACGGTGATGGACCTCTCGACCGGTCGAAATATCCATAATATCCGCGAATGGATCGTCCGGAACTCTCCAGTGCCGATTGGCACCGTGCCGCTTTATCAGGCATTGGAAAAGGTCAATGGCATTGCCGAGGATCTGAGCTGGGGAGTGTTCCGTGACACGCTGATCGAACAAGCCGAACAGGGCGTTGACTATTTCACCATCCATGCGGGTATAAGACTGCACCATGTTCCCCTGACAGTGGATCGGGTGACCGGCATTGTTTCCCGTGGCGGTTCCATCATGGCCAAATGGTGCCTGCATCATCACAAGGAAAGCTTCCTGTATGAGCATTTCGCCGATATCTGCGACATCATGCGAGCCTATGACGTCTCCTTCTCACTTGGCGATGGATTGCGCCCAGGCTCGATTGCTGATGCCAATGATGCGGCGCAGTTTGCTGAGCTGGAAACCTTGGGTGAGCTGACCAAAATCGCTTGGGAAAAGGATTGTCAGGTCATCATTGAAGGACCAGGCCATGTGCCGATGCACAAGATCAAGGAGAATATGGAGAAGCAACTGAAAGAGTGCGATGAGGCTCCTTTCTATACGCTTGGGCCACTCACCACCGACATTGCGCCGGGTTATGATCACATCACCTCCGGCATTGGTGCCGCCATGATTGGTTGGTTTGGTACTTCAATGCTGTGCTATGTGACGCCCAAGGAGCATCTTGGTTTGCCAAACCGGGATGATGTGAAAACCGGCGTGATCACCTATAAGATTGCCGCTCATGCCGCAGATCTAGCCAAGGGCCATCCGGCGGCGAAATTGCGCGATGATGCCATGTCCCGGGCGCGGTTTGAATTCCGCTGGGAAGATCAGTTCAATCTGGGTTTGGATCCGGAAACCGCGCGATCTTTCCATGATGAAACCTTGCCGGCTGCAGCTCACAAAGTGGCGCATTTCTGCTCCATGTGTGGACCGAAATTCTGCTCCATGCGCATCTCTCATGACATCCGTGCTGAAGCTCAGAAAGAGGGCTTGGCAGCAATGGCGGAGAAGTTCCGTGAGGGGGGAGAGCTGTATCTGCCACTGGAAAATCAGCAAGTGGACTCCACTATCACTGGCTCTTCAATAGATTCCTGATGGAATAATTCATGAAATAGATCAGGGGTTTAAGCCTCTGATCCATTCCGAAGACGATTGCATGCCGGTTTTGACACTGGTGATTTCGACACCCTGAAATCTCAGGGCTGCTCAATATTTTGATGGTTTGATATACTGATAAAGTAGTCGGAATGAGCCTTAGGTTCTGTTCCATCGTGCCCAGACGAGGCTTGGACCATGCCAATTGTTATCGATGAAAGCAATGTAGCGGATCATTCAGATTTGTTGCGATCCTGCTTTGCATTCCGTCGAAGCAATGCCGATGAGTTTATTTTGAAATCCGAACCAGCACTGCAGTTTCGCGAAGTAACCGAAAGCGGACAAGACGGTGCCGTTCGTGATATCCAGATTGGGCAAGCCAGACAGGATTGTTTCGACGGTCAGGGTGTTGCGCATTTTGTTGCAAAGAACGGCGACGATATCATGGCTTATTGTCGTCTCGTTCCCACCACAGGCAATCATCCTGGAGCGACCATATATCCACAAGTTTTCGGCATTGAAGCTTATCCATCTGGTCCGGGAATTGGCGAGCTGTCGCCTATCATTTTGTTAAATGATGAGGCGAGCCACCATAGGCAAATGGAATTGTGTCAGTCTATGGTTGGCGAGATGATAGCTTATTGCAAGGCACGTCGAATCTGGGGGTTGATCTTCACAGTGGAAGCGTCATGGCTGACATGGTTACTAAGTTGCGGCTACGAGATCGTGCCTCTTGGTCTGCCATGTCAGGTTCAGGGCAAGGTGATGGTGCCTTTGCGCATGCGAGTTGGGTAGAGTTCCAATCTGATCTCGCCGCCAAAATCAAAACTCGGCGACAAGAGTTTTCTTGAACTGATGTAGGAACCAAGATGGTTCTTATTTTGCGGTCCAGCCGCCATCAATGCTCATGGTGGTGCCGGTGATGGCGGAGGCTGCATCACTTGCAAGATACATCGCCAATTGTGCCACCTGCTCCACTGTCACGAATTCCTTGGTAGGCTGTGCAGCCAGCAATACATCGCGTTTGACTTGTTCTTCCGTCAGGCCACGAGCTTTCATGGTGTCCGGGATCTGACGCTCGACCAATGGGGTCCAGACATAGCCAGGTGCAATGGCATTGACGGTGATGCCCTGCTCAGCAACTTCCAGGGCGACTGTCTTGGTGAGACCAGCAATGCCATGCTTGGCAGCGACATAAGCAGACTTGTAGGGAGAAGCAACAAGCGCGTGGGCCGATGCGGTATTGATCACCCGACCCCAGCCTTTTTTCTTCATACCCGGTAGAGCCGCACGGATGGTATGGAAGGAAGAGGAAAGATTGATTGCGATGATGGCATCCCATTTGTCGACCGGGAATTCATCAACGGGAGACACGTGCTGGATGCCCGCATTATTGACAACGATATCGACGGCCCCAAATGTCTCGACAGCTTCATCCACCATGGTGGCAATCTCGTCCGGGTTGAGCATGTTGGCACCGTTATAAATGGCTTTCACGCCAAAGTCGCTTTCTATGGTAGCACGGTTCTGTTCTATCTCACTGGCATCGCCAAAACCGTTGAGAATGATATTCGCGCCTTGCTCAGCAAATGCACGGGCAATGGCCAGTCCGATACCACTTGTGGAGCCCGTAACAAGAGCAGTACGGCCAGCATGTGGCTTGTTGGCAGAAGAGTTCGACATAAGGCATCCTCGCAGCTAATGGCCTTGGACTATTGATCCTGTCCACAAAGGGCATATTTAAATCCTGCACCGCAGCATAATTGTTGTGTTAGTCTTATCAAGACCAAATGAAGCTGGTTGGTATAAAGAAGGAGAGTGAGCGTCATGATTGAATTGGAAGATCACGATCATGCCAAATGTGTGGCACGTATTCTCACTCATGCCGAAACTTTATGCCAAAAGCGTGGTGTGCGTTTGACAGAGCAACGGCGAAAGGTTTTAGCCATTCTGGCAGATAGCCATGTGCCTGCATCTGCTTATGATATTTTGGACAAGATCAACCGTCAGGGCAACAAATTGGCGCCAGTCTCCATCTATCGAGCACTGGATTTTCTGACTGCTCAGGGGCTCATTCATCGCATCGAGAGTCGGAATGGCTATGTGGCCTGTACTCATGCTCATGAATCAAATGAGTGTGGTGAAACTGGAAGCTGCGATCCAGAGAATGTCACGGTGTTTCTGCTTTGTGATCAATGTGGTCAGGCAGGGGAATTCCATAGCGAAGCCCTACAGGGTTTGCTGGACAAGATTGCGGCTACTGAGAGATTTAGGGCCAATGCTCCGATTTTGGAAATTTCCGGGACATGTGCGCAATGTCAGGATAGCTCAATAGAGCCATTGGAAGCGCATGAGGCCTGATTTCTGGCTTTTCTGTTTGGGCCGTGGTTGCACCGCCATGTTTGGAATGCCATATAGACGCCAAATGAGTTTGCTTTGATCGGAAGACTTCTTTTCCATCGCTTGAGTCAAGTGTGAGGGACTATGCCCGTACTTTCCGCGCCTTTGGAGCGCCGCATTACCAAAGCGGTGCAGATTGATCATGTGACAGTGGGTGGTGGTGCACCTGTTGTCGTTCAATCCATGACCAATACTGATACTGCTGATGTGGATGCGACGGTGCAACAGGTTGCTGCCTTGCATAAGGCTGGCTCCGAGTTGGTTCGAATTACTGTGGATCGTGATGAAGCAGCCAAGGCTGTGCCATTGGTTCGAGACCGCTTGGATCGTCTGGGTATTGACGTGCCGCTGATCGGCGATTTTCATTATATTGGCCATAAACTGCTGACCGAGCATCCGGCCTGTGCAGAAGCGCTTGCCAAATATCGCATCAACCCGGGTAATGTTGGTTTCAAGGCGCGTAAGGACATTCAATTCGGCACACTTATTGATTTGGCCCAGAAATACAATAAAGCCATTCGCATCGGTGTGAACTGGGGTTCGCTTGATCAGGAATTGCTGACCCGTTTGATGGATGAGAATTCGGCTAGTGAAAATCCGTTGCCAGCAGAAAAAGTGATGCATGAAGCCATCATTCAGTCTGCACTTTTGTCCGCCAAGAGGGCTGAGGAATTGGGCCTTGGTGCTGACAAGATCATCCTGTCAGCCAAGGTTTCTCAAGTACAGGATCTGGTGGCGGTCTATACCGAACTGGCACGCCGTTCCGACTATGCCACTCATCTTGGCCTGACCGAAGCGGGTATGGGATCCAAGGGTATTGTGGCCTCGTCCGCTGCCTTGGGCCTTTTGCTGCAGCAGGGCATTGGCGATACAATTCGTATCTCTCTGACGCCAGAGCCGGGTGGAGATAGGACCCGTGAGGTTCAGGTCGCGCAGGAATTGCTGCAGACCATGGGGTTTCGATCCTTCATTCCTATCGTTGCAGCTTGTCCCGGCTGTGGCCGGACAACATCGACAGTCTTCCAGGAATTGGCACAGGAAATCCAGGAAGATATTCGCACCCATATGCCGGTCTGGCGTGAGAAATATCCCGGTGTGGAAGCGCTCAATGTTGCGGTCATGGGCTGTATAGTGAATGGTCCTGGCGAATCCAAGCATGCCGATATTGGCATCTCGCTTCCGGGTACCGGTGAGACGCCTGCAGCACCTGTCTTTGTCGATGGGGAAAAGAAAGCAACCTTGCGCGGTGAGAATATCGCCAAGGATTTCCATGAAATGGTGCTTAATTATATCGACAATCGCTTTGGTGCCTAGTCACCCGAATCTAAAGTTCGTCGCATTGAACAGCGAGCACCGAACGAATTTTAGATTCAAAAGGGTGACTAGCAAATATATGTTTCTAGTGTGGTTTTAGGAATCGAAATAGGCAAGTGAACCTGTCGATAAATGATGCCTATTTCAATTCCACCACACTAGGTTGACCATTGTATGATCAAGATTTTATAAGCCCGGTCAATTTGGCCGGGCTTATACATTTGGAGACGGGTTCAAAGATATGGTTGCAGCGCCAAAAAGAGCGCAAGCAAGATCAATGCTCCACCCATGATCCGGTTGAACAGGCAGAGCGTGCGTTGATTTGAGAGCAAATGAGAGATTTGTGTTCCTGCGACTGCCCAGCTTCCCACGCCCACAAAGCAGACAATCAGATAGATGAGCGTGAAGAGTGCCAGCAGTTCCGGTGCATTGCTGGTTTGGAAAGCGGCATGCCCAGCCAGACAACTGCCCCAGGCTTTGGGATTGAGCCATTGCAATAGAAAACCATGCATGAAGCCACCACCATTATTCTGATTGGTCGAGATAGGACTCTGACTGGTGAAGATCTTGTAACCCAGATAGGCGATGAAGAGAGAACCAAGGAGGTTGAAGATTGTCAGCAGGGGTTGGTAGGTGGTCAATAATTGCTCCATGCCCAAACCCAAAAGTGCAAGAAGAACAGTGAAGCCGATTGTCGCACCGGAGACAAAAGCGAAAGCTTGCCGTTTGTGCTTTTGAGTGCCCAAGGATAGAGCAATGAAGTTCACCGGGCCGGGTGAAATGGAGGTTGTGAGGGAAAAAAGTGCCATAGGCAAAATAGCAGTGGCGAGTTGGCTGATCATGGAGCGTGTCCTCTTTTTGAGGAACCAGTCTATTCAGATCTGTTTTGATTGATTAGATTGCTTAATTAGATTTGATTGTTTGGAAGGGCGAACAATGATTGATGAATTGCGGGCCTTAGCCATCTTTGCGGAGACTGTGCGGCAGGGGTCCTTTCGAGGAGCAGCACGCAAGCTTGATCTGGCGCCATCTTCTGTCAGCTATAACATTGCCGAGTTGGAAAAACGGCTTGGCACGGCACTTCTCTACAGATCCACCCGGAAATTGTCTCTGACTGCCGATGGAGAAGCCTTGCTTCAGTATGCCTTGCGCATGATTGCAGAGGCTGAAAAAGGCCTCTCCAATCTGCAGCAAAGTGATGGGGCGTTGAAGGGCGCATTATGCGTCACAGCTACATCGGTTCTCATGCATGCTCCGATCAATTGCATTCTTGGTGAGTTTGCCAAGGTCCATTCCGGCCTTACTCTGTCGGTGAATTATAGTGATCATCGCTCTGATCTTTTGTCGGACGGTGTGGATGTGGCTTTTCGGGCAGGCAAAATGGAGGATAGCAGCCTTAAAAGCCGCAAGATCGGTGAGATCAAACGAAAGCTGGTTTGTTCGCCAGACTATTTGGCAGGGCGTGAACCGCCCAAGAGCCTGGATGACTTAAAGGATTGGGCATGGATTCAGCTGGAAATGATGCCGCCCAAACGCCCATTCCTGGCGATGGATGGCAAGCGGATTGAGGTTTCTTATGATCCTGTGCTGACCGTCAACAGCGTGCAGGCCATGACGCAATTCTGCTTGCAAGGGCTGGGGCTGTCCACACCGCCGGATTTTCTGGCCGATGAGGCATTGGTCAGAGGAGATCTGATTGAGTTGTTACCTGATTATCAGACAGAGCCCATGCCGCTTTATATGGTTTGGCCGGATGTCGGAGTGAATTTGCGGGCAACCCGTGCCTTGATCGATTTTGTTGTTGAACGCCTTTGAAATCAATTTTTGCGTTTTGCGATGAATTCGGCCGCAGCGACCAGAATGTCTGCATGATCACCAAATGGCTGCAGCATCTTGTGGCTGTCTTCGATCAGGTCTTCCAGTATGGCCTTGGTTTTCTCCAGTCCATAGAGGCTGACAAGGGTAGCTTTATTGGTGTTCAGATCTTTGCCTGCAGTCTTGCCCAATTGCTCAGAGCTTGCTGTGACATCCAAAAGATCGTCGGCCAGTTGGAAGGCGAGGCCAATATGAGTACCAAAGTCACGCATGATCTGGCGGGTTTGATCGTCGCTTTTAGCCAGAATGGCCCCTGCCTCACAGGCATAACGCAAAAGCGCACCTGTCTTCATGGCTTGCATTTGCTTGATTTCGTCTTCGGTGCGATTACGTCCTTCCGACTCGATATCAAGGCTTTGTCCGCCTGCCATGCCGCCAACACCGGCATTTTGCGCAAGACCCAGAACCAGCTCCGCACGAATGGCTGGGTTCGGATGGGTTGCTTCATCACTCAGGATGTCAAAGGCCATGGTGAGAAGCGCATCGCCTGCCAGAATGGCGGTGGCTTCATCAAAGGCGATATGGATGGTCGGTTTGCCACGGCGTAAATCATCATCGTCCATTGCCGGCAGATCATCATGGATAAGGCTATAGCAATGCACGCATTCCAAAGCGCAAGCGGCACGCAGAACACCTGGATGATCTGTACCCAGCATGCGAGCCACTTCAAGCATTAGAAACGGACGGATGCGTTTGCCACCATTCAGAACGCCATGCTGCATGGCCAAGAGAAGTCTTTCCGGGCGCGTTCGTTCTGCTCCATGAGGTGTATCGCTCAGGAGATCTTGCAGTTTTGCCTGGACCAGTTCTGCGTCTTCTTTCAGGCGCTGGAGAAACATATCTTGCTTTGACAAGGTGGGGGACATGAGTGGTTCTGATCGGTTTGCTGTATCGGTGACAGAAAGCCTCATGTCTGAAAAACAGGCATCGGCGTGGTTATGCTCTTGCCGATGCCTGTTTTTTACCGCGCCGTCAAGGGGGAAGAGGTGACGCGGTGTTGGTTTATACCAACGAAGAGCAAGATCATCATGATCTGTACTGAATTATTCAGCTGCTTCCAGTGCGATGGCCGCAGACTGGATGATGGCAGCGAAGCGGATGGAGATCTGTACTTGCTCTGCAGTCACACCATGCTGACGCAAGGTATTTTCGTGGCTATCGATGCACATGCCGCAGCCATTCATGGCAGATACCGCAAGGCTCCAAAGTTCAAAGTCGATTTTATCAACACCGGGACGGGCGATGAAATTCATACGCAACTTGGCAGGGATGGTGCCATATTCCTTGTTGGAAGCCATATGCACGAAGCGATAATAAATATTGTTCATACCCATCAGGGTTGCCGCGCCTTTGGCCGCTGTCAGAGCTTCTGCTGAGAGTTTGTCTGCGGCTTCGGCAAGAAAAGCATCTTTGACGGTTTTGTTGCGGGTGGCAATGGCGCAGGCAACCATCAGACCATATTTCTGCTGTTCGGACAGGGCTTCTTCGCCAGAAATATTGGAAAGGTTCAGTTTCACGTCTTTGGCAAAGTCTGGCATTTGGGACTTCAGAGCATCAATGGTCATGGTGGTCTCCATATGAATTGGGCACGCAGCATCACTCTCGCGCGATCTCGCACAAGGGGAGCTTGGTTGAATTGTCGGAAAAAAGCATGAAAGGTCAGGGAAACGAGGGCAGGATCTCCTGCCCTCTGAAACGATTGCTCGGATTAGCCGAGAACTGCACCGCCAACTTCGCGGTTACATGGGCAGAGTTCGTCTGTCTGCAGCGCATCCAGAACACGCAGGGTGTCTTTAGGGTTACGGCCAACATTGAGGTTGGTTGCGTAAACATGCTGGATGGTGTTGTCCGGATCAACAACATAGGTGTAGCGATATGCAACACCGTCTGGATGGCGAACGCCAAGACCGTCAACGAGGGAACCATTGGTGTCAGCAAACATCCAGATTGGCAGTTTGTTGAGATCTGGATGATCACGACGCCACGCCAGTTTACAGAATTCGTTATCGGTGGAGCCGCCAAGAACAACAGCATCACGATCTTCGAACTCTTCGTTCAGGCGAGCGAATTCAGCAATCTCGGTTGGGCAGACAAAGGTGAAATCTTTTGGGTAGAAGAAGATCACTTTCCATTTGCCGTCAAAGCTTTTCTCGGTAATGTCTTCGAACGCGTTCTCACCATTTTCAACGATGTCATTGAAGCCGGGCTTTACACCAACAACTTTAAATTCAGGAAGCTTATCACCAATACCGTGCATGTTCTTTCTCCAGGGTTGAACAGACTGTGTTTCCGAAAATGACTGGGATGTCATTATTAGAATGATTCAAATATCTGCCCCTTATGAAGCATATCTGACAAATGGACGCAAACCTCAAATTTCGAATTTACTGATCGATTTTTTCGATTATATACTAATACGTAGTTCGATAATCTCTTTCAGGTGATGAATGACCATTCGCCCTACATTGCGGCAGTTGCATTATCTGTGTGTGTTGGCGCAGAAAGGCTCTTTTCGTGGAGCAGCAGAAGCTTGTTTTGTCTCGCAATCCACCTTGTCGTCAGGCATCAAGCAGTTGGAAGACAGTCTGCAGATTTCGCTGGTAGATAGAGGCAGTCCTCAGTTTCTCCTGACGTCCGCTGGTGAGACAGTGCTTGAACGTGCACAAATCCTCTTGCGAGATGTGGATGATCTTGTCGCCAGCGTTCAACAGAGCGAGAGCCTGCTATCTGGAAAATTCCGTTTGGGGATCATTCCTTCCGTCGGCCCTTTCCTTCTGCCCAGGGCCTTGCCGAGTTTGCGAAAGGCTTATCCGGATTTACGCCTCTATTTGCGCGAATCCCTGACGCGGGATCTATTGACGGATTTGCGCGCAGGACGGCTGGATGCAGCCGTACTGGCACTTCCCTATAGAATGGATGATCTTTGCATACATGTATTCGGGCGGGATCGCTTTCAGATCGCTGTTCCCAAAGGGCATGATTTATGTACAAAGACCATGGTGGCAAAAACGGACTTGCGGGAAGAGACGCTTATTTTGCTCGAAGACGGGCATTGCCTGCGTGATCATATCCTGGCCAGTTTGAAACGAGGACTGAATGAAGGGGATGATGTGCATGCGACCAGCCTGATCACCATTGTGCAAATGGTGGCCAACGGCCTTGGCGTAACGCTGCTGCCTGAACTTGCGGTACGTGCGGGCCTTGCCAATGGGCTCGATCTGAAACTCTTGCCAATGGAGGGGAAAGAGGCGGAACGTGAGTTGGCGCTGGTATGGCGGCCGCACTCAGCTTTGGAGCAAAATTGTACTCCGCTTGCTGAGCATCTCGCTCAATTCGTCGGGGTATAAGAACTGCCCCACGCTGGTTTGAGCGCTGCTTTATGGTAAAGAAGCGATGAAAACCGGGTAGAAGCAAAAAGAATCGCCAAAAAAGCGCGCATTTTTTGCCAAGGCATCTGGTCAAGATGAGATTCCTTCTGTATAAGGCGCGCAATCTCTGACAATTATGTGCAGATTCCGGGACGGCTATGTCCATTATTTCCCGGTAAAGACGACGGAGTTTTGACCATGGCTGTGCCAAAGAAAAAAGTGACCCGCATGAAGCGTGGCTTCCGCCGCTCTGCGGACGCACTCAAGCAGTCGGTCTATGTCGAAGATAAGGATTCTGGCGAGCTGCGCCGTCCTCATCATATCGATTTGAAGACCGGCATGTATCGTGGTCGTCAGGTTCTGGAAGCCAAAGACTAAGTCTTTGCTCCTCTGATGATATCACAAAGTTTCAAGAAGGCCGGATCCTTGTGGATCCGGCCTTCTTGCGTCTTGAATGACTTTTCCTTCCCATCGGCTTTGTTTGGCCATGGAGTGGTGTTAGCGTCAGTTTGATGATTCTGGATATCGGATTTGAACCATGATCTTTAACATTCCGCTGCTGATTGCACCTTTGGTGGTCTATAACGCTTTTGCGTTTGGTTTTTTTGGCGATGCAATTGGTGATCCATGGAGCGCACCAATCTTCACCATTCAGATGGTATCAAGTGCGCGATGGACATTGACCCTTGGGGATCTGATGATTGTCGCAGCTTTGATCCTGCTTTTCATCGAAATTTTGAAAGCCACTCGCACGGGGATGGGATCCATCGTCGATCACATATTGTCCACTTTGGTCTTTGTGGTCTATCTGATTGAATTCCTGCTGGTGCGTGAAACAGCAACCTCGGTTTTCTTCATTCTGATGATTATTGCAGCCATTGATGTGATAGCCGGATATTCGGTGACCATTCGCAGTGCGCGACGGGATCTGACCATGGGACCGGGTGGCTATCCGTAAGGATGAACAGGTCAAGAGATGAGCCAACAAAAAACGCCGGTTATTGTACCCGGCGTTTTTGTGCTCCATGGATGGTAAGTTCATGCTCCGGTATTGGCTTTAAGGCCAACGGCCTCAATGCCGGCCAAAGCTGCTGCTTCGTCATTGTCCGAGCTGTCCCCAGTGATACCAACGGCACCCAGTGTCTTGCCATTATCATCTTGAAGCAGAACGCCACCAGGGACTGGCACGATGGTACCACCGGAGGCACCGTTGAGCGCCTGAACAAAATGCGGGCGTTCCTGAGCCGCTGCATCAAGCCAACGTGTTCCGAAACCAACGGCAAGAGCACCATAGGCTTTGCCCTGAGCGATCTGTGGACGCATGATGGAGCTCTCGTCCTGACGGGCGAAGGCTTTGAGATGACCGCCCGCATCAAGGATGGCAACGGTAAGCGGATTGAGACCCAGTTCAGCCCCTTTGGCAAGAGCGGCTTCAACAATCTGGTTGGCTTGGGAGAGGGTAAGTTCGGACATGATACAGCCTTTCGAAATCTGTTTGTCCAGATCTGACACAGAAACGACGAGACTTACAATTGGTGCGCTGGAATAAGAGCCTTTGCGATGAGGAAAGAATCATGAGGTTGCGCATCTGTAAGCTTGCAGGTAGCTTTTAGTCCTCTTCTTAAATCCGACACTTTGCTCGGCCTTTCCTATCTGTTTGCCTAAATTCCCTCGGAGGTTCCATGCGCGATTTTCAAATACCCGGTCGTTCACCTGTTCTTGCGCAAAATGGTGCTGCTGCAACATCTCATCCTCTGGCGAGCAGCACGGCCCTGCGGGTTCTGGAGCAGGGTGGCAATGCGGTGGATGCAGCTATTGCCGCGAGTGCGGTTCTTTGCGTGGTTGAACCGCATATGACTGGTCTGGGGGGGGATTGTTTCGCCATTGTTGCCGAGCCGAATGGAGCATTGCATGGTTACAATGGCTCTGGCCGTGCTGCCAAAGGGGCAACGCTCGACTATTTCCTCGATCAAGGCATCGGTGAAATCTCCGAAGACAGCATTCATGCTGTGACAGTTCCTGGCGCGGTCAAAGCTTGGGAAACTATTTTGGAGAATCATGGTTCTTGGGGATTGGATCGGGTGCTCTCCTACGCCATTGATTATGCAGAAGAAGGCTATGGTGTCGCTCCACGTGTGGCTACTGACTGGGAAAGTTTGACTGAAGATCTGTCAAAGGATGAGGGTGCTGCGAAACATTATCTGATGGATGGTAAGGCCCCTGACTGTGGCAGCCTTCATCAAGCACCCGCTTTGGCAAGGAGTTTGCGAAAGATTGCCGAGAAAGGCAGTGATGCCTTTTATAAAGGTGAGATCGGTGAAGAAATTGTCTCTCTGGTGCAATCCTATGGCGGTTTGCTGTCCGAAGATGATCTGATTGGGGTGAGTTGTGATGCGATCAAGCCGGTTTTTGCTTCCTATCGTGGTGTCAAAGTCGCGGAGTTACCGCCAAACGGGCAGGGAATTGCTGCCCTGGCCTTGTTGAAAATACTGGAACAGTTTGATCTGAAATCCATGGCACCCCATGGAGCAGAACGACATCATGTACAATTGGAAGCCGGGCGTCTGGCTTATGCGATGCGTGACGCCCACATTGCCGATCCCGATCATATGAAGATTGCCGTTGAAACTCTGATTAGCGAGAGTTTTGCTAGCCAGTTGGCATCGTCAATCAATCTCGAACGCAGAAATGATACTTTGCCATCCATGGTACCGTCCCAATCTGACACGATTTATCTTTCTGTTGCAGACCGGGATGGTCGAGCCGTATCTTTCATCAATTCCGTCTATCGCGGCTTTGGTGCCCGACGTTGTACTTTGAAATCTGGGATTATGTTGCAAAATCGTGGATCCTGCTTTGTAATTGAGCCGGGCCATGCCAATTGCATTGATGGAGGCAAACGGCCATTGCATACCATCATTCCGGCAATGGCTTTCAAGGATGGCAAGCCTTGGCTATCCTTTGGTGTGATGGGCGGAGCCTATCAGGCACAGGGCCATGCGCAAGTCCTCACCAATATGCTCGACTATGGCATGGATGTTCAGGAAGCTTTGGATGCTCCGCGCCTCTTTTGGAATGATGCAGGCGAGGTCATCGCCGAGCGAAGCTTGTCTGATGGCGTGTTTGATATGCTGTCATCCAAGGGCCATAAAATGAAATGGGCCAGCATGCCACATGGGGGTGGCCAGATCATAGAATTTGATCGCAAGCGGGGGCTTTATTGGGCGGCATCCGATTTCCGAAAGGACGGTCAGGCAGTTGGATATTAGGCGCTTTTGTACCTTCGACAATGTCACATGATGGTTCTGAGACGCGGGCGGTCGCTTACTTGTGTGGGACGTCGGCGGGCCTGACCGTAGGCGCGAGCGGCTTCCCGAGGAGAGGTCTGCGCCTTATGACGGCCATGGCTGGCTGCCAGTTCTGCACCAATGATCTGGGCCTGATAATGGCAATGATTTCCGGCCCATGGGCGGCTGGAATGGGAGGCCCTGATTTGCTGCACATTATTCTGGTTACTTGATTCTTCCCGACCTCGGCGCGCCGTATCGTCATTCTTATGCGAACGTTCATCGCCCAAATATGGGATTGCCAGAATTTGAGACTGTGCAATTGAAGCCATTGATACGCCTGATACCTGTTTCAATGTGAGACAGTTCGGCTTGGTGCCCCTGTCTTTGCACAGTTATCAGCAAGAGGCGGGCCAGTTTGTTAGGGACTTGTTAAGATTTGCCCCAACCAAAGGTCCGGTTTTCGATAAGGTTAAGATGGGTACGTGGATTTTCGTAAAGTCTTAACCCTCTGGGTCCTATCTTTTTATAGGTGGGTCCGTTCTGCCAATTTGATTGGTGGAATGAACACTGGAGGAAGACCATTTGGAACAAGCTGTGGCAAATACAAAGCTGGCGGCTAAGGCACGCGATATACTGACTTCAATCGGAGAGGTAGTCTATGATTGGACTGCTGCTGGAGACCGGTTGCGTTGGAGTGCGAATTCCAATGAGGTTCTTGATATCGATGTGGTCAGGACGTTCGGAACTGGTCAGCGATTCTCCACCGCTATCACTCCTGATACCATTGCCAGTCGTTATCGCTCCATTTTTGGATCTGGCCGGACCGATGAAGGCGATGGCGTTTCCTTTGCTTGCATCTATTGCCTGGCTCCCAACGGGTTGGATGATGAGCGACGCATTTGGGTGGAAGAAAGTGGCCGCTGGTTTGCAGGGGAAGATGGACGTGCCAAACATGTGCATGGGGTCCTGCGCGTCATAAATGAACGTCATCAACGTCAGCAAAGACTTCTCTTTCTCTCACAGTTTGATGAACTGACCGGACTCTATAATCGCTCTGTCTTTTGCGATCAACTGACCCAGACCATCCAAAAAGTGTCCGAACAAGGCCATCATGCCTGCTTCTTGATAGCGCATATTGATAATTTCCGAGTGGTCAACGAAGCTTATGGCTTCGACGTTGCTGATCAGGTGATCCGTGAAGTGGCCGGGCGTATTTCCCGTCGTCTTCGTGATGGTGATCTGGTTGGTCGTATTTCGGGCACCAAATTTGGATTGCTGATCAACAATTGCAGCGAGCAGGAAATGGCAGCGACTGCAGATCGTTTTCTGGAAACGATGCGAGATGAGTTGATCATGACAGAGGCCGGTCCTGTCCATGTCACCTTGACCATGGGCGGCGTGATGCTGGGGGATGTGGCCAGAGACTTGCGTACGGCACAGGTTTGTGCGCTGGATGCGCTTGATCGCGCAAAAGCTCATCATCGAGGATCTTTTCGTTCCTTTAATGATGTGCCATTTGCCATGGATGAGCGAGAGCGTACCATCAAGATGGCCGATGATGTGATCCGGGCCTTGAATGATCGCCGCATTCAATTGGCTTTTCAGCCGATTGTTGCTTCGCAAAATGAAGAAATCTCTTTCCATGAGGTTTTGTTGCGTGTGGATGATCGACAGGGAAAGCCTATTCCTGCCGGACAATTTGTCGAGTTTGCGGAGTTGTTGGGTCTCTCCGGCATGCTGGATCATCGCATTTTGGAAATGACACTGGATGTTCTCTTCAGCTGTCCCGATGCACGACTTTCAATCAATGTTTCCCCTGATGTAGGGATGGATGATGAATGGTCATCCTATCTGGAAGCGAGAATTGGGAATTGCCCTGATGTGGCCGAACGCCTGATTGTTGAAATTACAGAAACCGCTGCCATCCGCCACATGCAGGAAGCTGTGGATTTCGTGGACTTTCTGCAAAAGCTGGGCTGTAAAGTCGCCATTGATGACTTTGGTGCGGGTTACACATCGTTCAGAAATCTGCAGGCGCTGAATGTCGATCTGGTCAAGATTGACGGCTCTTTTGTGCAGAATGTGCATGAAAATGCCCATAACAGAGCGTTCGTGCGCATGTTCACCGATCTTGCCAAAGAGCTGGATCTGGAAGTCGTGGCTGAATGGGTCGAGAATGAGGAAGTGTCTGATCTGCTCAAACAAATGGGTGTCGACTATTTGCAAGGCTATCATTTTGGCAAGGCAAGTGTGACAAAGCCCTGGATTTCAACCGATGAGGTGGTGGACCTGGAACTGGACCAAACTGAGCACGAAGAAGCAGGCGCCGCCTGATCCTATTCATTGGTTTGTCGAAAATACCGCTATCATGCAAAAAAGCAGGCTTGCAGCCTGCTTTTGATTTTTTGGGGTGTAAAAGGGCACTAGTCCTTCTTGTTGGCCAACGCGGATAGCATTTTTTGCATATCGGCCATTTGCTCTTTCAGGGCATCCAGTTCGTTTTTATCCTGTGGCTCAGCCGGTTTGGCCATCGCCGCATCCAAGGGAGAGGCAGCCGCACCGAATGGCATGAACATCTTCATGGCATTTTCGAACATCTCGGTGTTGCGGCGCACCTGTTCTTCCATGGCATCAAAAGCAGAATTGCCAAAGGATTCGCTGAGCTGCTTGCGTAGATTATCCTGATCCTTGGTGAGATTATCCATGGAAAACTCAAGATAACTCGGAACCAGAGTCTGCATGGAATCGCCATAAAACCGGATTAGCTGGCGCAAGAAAGCAATTGGAAGCAGGTTTTGACCCTTATTCTCATGCTCAAAAATAATCTGGGTCAGGACAGAGCGAGTGATGTCATCTCCACTCTTGGCGTCGAAGACAACAAAATCTTCTTCGGCTTTGACCATTTCAGACAGGTCCTCCAGCGTCACATAGGTGCTTGTCCCTGTGTTATATAGCCGCCGGTTGGCGTATTTCTTGATAACCGTCTGCTCTGTTTTATCGGTCATGTTTCGGCCTCTTGATATGGCCATTCTACAGCAATTGGTTGCCATAGGCCGGCATTTTATGGCACCAGCTTAGTTTGTTCATGGTGCGTTGCCAACATTTTCTCACAATTTTGTTGCTTTGCGACAGATTTTTCTTGTTTGTTATTGCGTTTCCATATTGGCCTTTTAGCCTAGGCCCATGGCCGCATTGACTTCTGTGTTGCATTGCGGCGAATTTCTAGATGTACTGTCTCTGACCGGGAGCTTTTACGCTGGTGCACAAAGGCCGATCCCCGGATAGACAAAAGGAAGATGATCATGACTCAAGGCAATGATATTGTCATCGTGGCGGCGGCCCGTACTCCTGTTGGTTCTTTTCTAGGCTCTTTTGCCAACATGCCAGCCCATGATCTGGGTGCGGTAGCTATCAAAGGCGCTCTGGATCAGGCCGGTATTGACGCAGCAGACGTTGATGAAGTGATTTTGGGTCAGGTTCTGACCGCTGGTCAGGGTCAGAACCCGGCCCGTCAGGCAGCGATGAAAGCTGGTGTTGCTGACCGCGCTCCGGCCTGGTTGATCAATCAGGTTTGTGGATCGGGCCTGCGTACCGTTGCTTTGGGTATGCAGCAGGTCGCGATGGGTGACGCAAACATCGTTGTTGCCGGTGGTCAGGAAAATATGAGCCTGTCCATGCATGCCGCAGAAATGCGTTCCGGTACCAAGATGGGCGACATGAAAATGACCGACACCATGATCAAGGATGGTCTGTGGTGCGCATTCAATGATTACCATATGGGTATCACGGCCGAGAATGTTGCCGATCAGTGGGATATCAGTCGTGACGTTCAGGATGAATTTGCTGCTGCTTCCCAGAACAAGGCAGAAGCTGCGCAAAAAGCTGGCAAATTCAAGGATGAAATCGTTCCGGTAACTGTTGTTGAGCGTCGCAAAGAGCGCCTGATCGAAGATGACGAATATATCCGTCATGGTGCAACCATGGAAGGCATGCAGAAACTGCGTGCAGCTTTCAAGAAAGACGGTTCTGTTACGGCGGGTAATGCTTCCGGTATCAATGATGGTGCTGCCGTCGTTGTTCTGATGAGCGCAGAAGAAGCGCAAAAGCGTGGTTTGACACCATTGGCGACCATTCGCTCCTGGGCATCCGTTGGTCTGGATCCAGCGATTATGGGAACTGGCCCTATTCCTGCTTCCACCAAAGCTCTAGAAAAAGCAGGATGGTCTGCATCTGACCTTGATCTGATCGAAGCCAACGAAGCCTTCGCAGCACAGGCTTGTGCTGTGAACAAGGACATGGGTTGGGATGTTGAAAAGGTGAATGTGAATGGCGGTGCCATTGCCATTGGTCATCCGATTGGTGCGTCCGGCTGTCGTGTTCTGGTGACCTTGTTGCATGAAATGAAGCGTCAGGATGCCAAGAAAGGTCTGGCGACCCTCTGCATCGGTGGCGGCATGGGCGTTGCGCTGACTGTTGAGCGCTAGACGCGAGCATTTTGCAAGACTTGAAGCAGTTCGACAAGGGAAAGATCGAACAGATTAGAGCCTTCGCACACAAGAGTTTTCCGGGGCGCGTGTGATGAGACCGTGCCCCGGCTCCCGGCCACGAGGAAGGGCTGGATCAGTTTTGTTTTAGGGGAGGATATCCATGTCTAAAGTTGCAGTAGTTACCGGTGGTACCCGTGGTATTGGCGAAGCGATCTCCATCGCTTTGAAAGCAGCCGGTTACACCGTTGCGGCAAACTATGCGGGCAATGACGAGAAAGCCAAGGCGTTTTCTGATGAGCATGGAATTGCGGTTTACAAATGGAATGTGGGTAATGCCGCTGCCTGCGCGGAAGGGTTGGCCAAAGTAGAGGCTGATCTGGGTCCGGTGGAGATTGTGGTGAACAATGCCGGCATTACCCGCGATGGTATGTTGCACAAAATGACTGTCGAACAATGGGAAGAAGTGATCAATGTCGATCTGAATTCCATGTTCTACATGACGAAGCCTTTGATTGATGGCATGCGTGCACGTGGTTTTGGCCGCATTATCAATATCTCCTCAATCAACGGCCAGAAAGGTCAGATGGGACAGACCAACTACTCAGCGGCGAAAGCCGGTGTGGCTGGTTTCTCAAAAGCCTTGGCACAGGAAACTGCTCGTAAAGGTATCACCGTCAACACCATCTGCCCGGGATATATCGATACTGATATGGTGGCAGCAGTGCCTGAAAAAGTGCTGGAAAGCATCATTGCCGGTATCCCGGTTGGGCGTTTGGGCAAGGCATCCGAAATTGCCGCCATGGTGACATTCCTTGCGTCTGAAGAAGGTGCCTTCATTACCGGTGCGACCATGACCGTAAACGGCGGACAATATATGACTTAAGCTCTGTTTGGAGTTCAAAAGTCCTTGATAAGAAGCCGTGCAGTTTGACTGCGCGGCTTTTTTTTCATTGCCCGCCTTGTTTGAGCGGCTAGGATGTACTTTCAAATCAGATTTTTGGAAACCAGGTGACATGTCCAAACAACTCGTTGCTACGGCTATCGGCTTTGCAGCTATCTTGATGTGGGCATTGCTGGCTCTGTTTACTGCTGCCAGCGGAACAATGCCGCCGTTTCAGCTCACCGCAATCACCTTTGCGATTGGTGGCGGACTGGGGGCAATCAGCTGGTTGTTTAGATCTGGCGCCATGAAAACCTTGAAGCAACCCTGGCCCGTTTGGGTTTTGGGTGTTGTCGGCCTGTTTGGTTATCATTTTCTCTATTATACCGCGTTGCGTCTAGCTCCCCCGGTAGAGGCAGGCTTGATCGCCTATCTCTGGCCACTATTGATTGTTGTCCTATCAGCACTTCTGCCGGGTGAAAATCTGCGCTGGTATCATGTAGCAGGCAGTATACTTGGTTTGATTGGGACGGTTCTGATTGTCACCAAAGGAAAAGGTGTAAGTATTGACTGGCGCTATGGTCATGGCTATCTGGCGGCATTCATCTGTGCTTTTACCTGGTCGGGCTATTCCGTTTTATCTCGTCGTTTTGCGGCAGTGCCGACCGACATTGTTGTGGGATTCTGTCTTGTCACCGCTATGCTGAGCACCGGGGCGCATTTGGTGTTTGAGAACACTATCTGGCCGTCAGATTTTTCGCAATGGCTGGCTATTCTTGGACTTGGATTGCTGCCAGTTGGTGCGGCATTTTATGTTTGGGATTATGGCGTCAAGCACGGTGATATTCAGGTATTGGGGGCAGCATCTTATGCTGCACCTTTGCTTTCCACCACCATACTGATTCTCGCCGGGTTTGCTGAATTCAGCTGGGCAATCGGTGGGGCAGCTCTTCTGGTCACCTCCGGGGCTGTGTTGGCGTCCAAGGATCTGATCTTCAAGCCCAAAAGCTCTTAATCTCAGCTGCTCCGCTTTCGAATGACCTTCAGGATTGCTGGCCCGATGGCCAGCGAGATTAGAAAGAGAGAGAAGGCGGACAGCACAATAGAAGGACCAGGCTGGCTGTCCCATTGAAGTGAGCTTTGCAGGCCGATATAAACAGCCAGAGCAGCGATGAACGCTGCCATGACCGCCATGGATTCCGGAGAAAGTGAAAATTGCCGCGCTGTTGCCGCCGGTATGATCAGAAGTGATGTGATCAGCAATACACCGATCAATTTCATGGCAACGGCTATCACCAAGGCAATCAGAAAGATGAAGAGCAGATTGGCGCGTGTGACGGGCAATCCTTCTGCGCTGGCTATGTCCGGGCTGATAGTGCTGGCAAGCAAGCTTTGCCAGTGAGAGAGAAGAAGAGCCAGAACCAGTGCGCCACCTCCCCAGATGATCATGATATCTTGCTGAGATATGGATAGAATGTCGCCAAAGAGCAGGCTCATGATATCGATGCGCAACCAAGTCATGAAACCAAGAGTGATCAGACCGATGGAAAGCGAGGCATGCGAAAGAATGCCAAGCAAGGTGTCTGTTGAGAGCCGATCCAGACGCTCAAGCCAATAGAGCACGCCTGCGATCAGGAGAGATACCGCAAATACGCCGCCAATGGGGAAGATATCCATGAGGAGGCTTAGAGCGATGCCAAGCAAGGCTGCATGAGCCATGGTCTCGCCGAAATAAGCCATGCGTCGCCAAACAATGAAGCAGCCAAGGGGACCTGCGATCAGGGCAATACCCAACCCACCAAACAGAGCACGCATGAAGAAGTCATCCAAAAGCCAGCTCACTTGCTCTCTCCCTCATGTGTCTGATGAGGGTGATCGTGGTCATGATCGTGACCGCAGGAGCAGTCTTCCCCGTCCAGAATATCGGAATCCAGTGGGTCATGGCTGTGACTGTGGTGATGGGAATAGGGCACCATGGTCTGCAGGCCTTTTTGCCCGAAGAGCATTTTATAATCCTCGGATTGTTCCACTTGGGCCGGTTTGCCGGCGCAGCAAATATGGGTGTTCAGACAAATGACATGGTTGGATGCCCGCATCACCATGTGTAGATCGTGAGAAACGAGTAGAATGCCGCATTGATGACGATCTCTGATATTCTCGATCAGACGATAGAGCGCCAGCTCACCGACATAGTCAACACCTTGTACAGGCTCATCCAGCACAAGCAGGTTCGGTTTCCTCACCAGAGCCCGTGCAAGCAGCACACGCTGCATCTCGCCGCCAGAGAGCGTATGAATACTATCATTGAGCTTATGAGCAACACCGGTCTCGTTGAGGGCATCAAGAATCGTCTGGTGGTCGTTCTTTTCCGTCAACGTCATCAGGCGTTTGACAGTAAGCGGCAGTGTGCGATCAATTGCCAGTTTTTGCGGCACATACCCGATTTTGAGGTTCTGAGTACGGGTCACCGAGCCTTCTGAGATTTTCTGCAGATCCAGAAGTGCCTTAATGAGCGTGGTCTTACCGCCACCATTAGGACCGATGATGGTGACGATTTCGCCCTGTCTTACCGAGAGAGAAATATTGTCGAGGAGCGTTTTGCCATCTGCCTGAACGGAAATGTTTTCGGCATGGATCAGCGAAGGGGAAAGACTATCGGCCACGTTCACATCTGTACTGGTTTAAAATGTAATATTATAACATTTTTTGTGGTACTGAAAGTCCGACACAAGCCTTCGCACAGAAAAGCCACCTTACGTCTATTCTCGCAAGGCGGCCCTGATGTTCATGTAAGCAATGCTTACTGCAGTTGCTCGCAGCCAGCTTTGATACGGTTGCAGGCCTCGTGAAGAATTTCCAGAGATGCCGCGTAAGAAATGCGGAATTCGTTTGGAGCGCCAAAAGCGGTGCCAGGAATAATGGTCACGTCATGCTTTTCCAAAAGGAAGCTAGCGAGATCATCAATGGTCTCGATTTTGGTTCCATCCGGGGTGACTTTGCCAAAACAATCTGAGCAGGTAGGGAAGGCATAAAAAGCACCATCCGGGGTTTGGCACTTGATGCCCGGACATTCATTGAGCCAGCAAACAACTTTGTCCCGGCGCTCCTTGAAGGTGGCGCGAGATTCGTCCAGAAAGTTCTGTGGGCCTTCCAATGCTTCAACGGCTGCGGCCTGCGCGATGGAGTTGGGGCCGGAGGTAGCTTGGCCCTGGATCGCAGTCATGGCTTTGATCAAGGCTTTGGGCCCAGTACAGAAGCCAATGCGCCAGCCGGTCATGGCATAGGCTTTGGAGACACCATTCATGGTGAGGGTGCGCCCGGACAGATCCGGTGCAAGCGCGGCAATGGTTGCATATTTGCCTTCAGTGAAGCGGATATGCTCGTAGATATCATCAGACAGGATCCAGACATGAGGATGCTTGCGGATGACCTCCGCAAGCGCTGAGATTTCATCTGCGCTATAGACTGCGCCGGTCGGGTTGGACGGAGAATTGATCATCACCCATTTTGTCTTGGGCGTGATGGCAGCTTCCAGCGCAGATGGTGTGAGCTTGAAGCCGACATCTGCTCCGCAAGAGACAAAGACCGGAGTGCCTTCAGCCACTTTCACGATGTCGGGATAGCTGGTCCAGAACGGAGCTGGAATGATGACTTCATCGCCTTCATCCAGCGTCGCCAGAAAGGCATTGAAGAGGACATGTTTGGCACCGACACTGACCATGATCTGATCGAGATCGACATCCAATCCATTGTCATTCTTGAACTTCTTCTGGACGGCAAGCTTGAGTGTATTAGTTCCGCCCGTCGCAGTATAGCGGGTGTCGCCTTCATCCATGGCTTTCTGGGCAGCTTCACGAATGTTGAGCGGGGTATCGAAATCCGGCTCACCAAAGCCAAGGGAGATGACATCCTTGCCTTGCGCGCGCAGTTCAGCGGCGCGGGAAACAAGCTGGGCGATTTTGGACAAGCCAATGGATTGGGCGCGTTTTGACAGGGCGGGTTGAGCGGTCATGGAGGGAGCTCCGTTCCGGGATGGAAGGTAGAATTTTATTTATGTAAAGGATCTTGATATGAAAAGAGCCGGTTTGCACCGGCTCTTTTTGTGTTTTCGCTATGACTTATCGGAAAGGCCGCACCTTTCTCAATCCGTCTAGATATCGAATTTCACGCCCTGTGCCAGTGGCAGCTCAGCGGAATAGTTCACGGTGTTGGTTGCACGGCGCATATAGCCTTTCCAAGCATCAGAGCCGGACTCACGACCGCCACCGGTCTCTTTCTCACCGCCGAATGCGCCACCAATTTCAGCGCCGGATGGGCCGATATTGACGTTACAGATGCCGCAGTCGGAACCGGCTGCAGACATGAAGGTTTCGGCTTCGCGCATGTTCAGGGTGAAGATGCAGGAAGACAGGCCTTGTGGCACTTCGTTATGCAGTTCCAGTGCCTGATCCAGATCGCTGTAGCGCAGGATATAGAGGATTGGTGCAAAGGTTTCGGTGCGAACCACGTCGCTCTGTGCTGGCATTTCAACGATTGCTGGGGTCGGGTAGAAACCACCATCCTTGCCATCAACGCTTGCGCGACCGCCACCAAAGACGCTGCCGCCCTCTTCAGCCGCCTGTTTCAAGGAAGTCTGCATGGTATCGAAGGACTGCTCGTCGATGAGCGGGCCAACCAGAGTGCCATCTTCCAGAGGGGAACCAACTGGCAGGGTAGCGTATGCTTTTTTCAGGCTTGCAACAAGCTCGTCAGCGATGCTGTCATGAGCAATCACGCGGCGAAGAGATGTACAACGCTGGCCGGCGGTGCCAACTGCGGAGAAGCAGATTGCGCGAACGGCCATATCCAGATCAGCACTTGGTGCCACGACCATGGCATTGTTGCCGCCCAGTTCCAAAATGGAGCGGCCAAAGCGGCTGGCCACACGTGGGCCAACTGCAGCACCCATGCGGGTGGAGCCAGTTGCGGAAATGATCGCAGCTTTTGGATTGTCAACGAGAGCCTGACCAGCCTCTGGACCACCGATGACCAGTTCGTGCAGGCCTTCAGGTGCATCGCCAAAGCGCTCAAGGGCTTTCTGGAGGATTGCTTCACAAGCGAGAGCAGTCAAAGGAGTTTTCTCGGATGGTTTCCAAACAACGGAATCGCCACAGATCAGGGCCAAACAGGTGTTCCAGGACCAAACAGCAACCGGGAAATTGAAAGCGGAAATCACGCCGCAAACACCCATCGGATGCCAGGTTTCCATCATGCGATGACCTGGACGCTCAGACGCGATGGTTTTACCATAGAGCTGGCGAGACTGACCAACGGCAAAGTCGCAAATATCAATCATTTCCTGAACTTCGCCAAGACCTTCAGAATAGATCTTGCCGCATTCGATGGTGACCAGCTTGCCAAGAGCTTCCTTATGAGCACGCAATTCCTCGCCAAGTAGGCGAACCAGCTCGCCACGAGCAGGAGCTGGAATGGTGCGCCACTTTTTGAAAGCTTCATGAGCTTTGTTGACTGCAGCATTGGTGTCAGCTGCGCCCTGTTCGGCAACATGTGCAATGATAGAGCCATCAATCGGGCTTGTCACTTCAATGCCGGAAGTGGCCAGTTTGTCAGCGCTGACGCCAAGAGCGAACAGCAGGGATTTTGTCTCTTGTGCAAGATTGCTCATTCGGGGGCTCTCCATACAGGGAAAGGCAAGGGCAAATTCATCCACTTGCTTGCATCTGATCTTTGTTATCTGATTGATGTGACATGACTAAATGTCATTGTATCCAATTCCAATATATCCAACCAAATTTCGGGAAAATAGGCCCTAATCATGCTTACGCTATAGATTGACGGAGATTTCCGGTATATTGCTGGAAGGAATGCTATAAATTGACAATTTGCAGGCTTGTTTTTCCTTGCCCAAAAATCGAGGCTTGTCAAAGCGGTTCAGATCGCTACACAACATTCTGTAATGTCATATTGGCGTGAGCAAAAGGACTGGACATGGAGTTCAGCAAGACCTGGAGGGGGCTTACATGCGTCGAACTTTGGATGAACTGGATCGCAAATTGATCCGCCTGTTGCAGGGGGATGCTCGCATGTCCACGTCGGAAATTGGCCGTCGGCTGGATGTGGCGCGATCAACGGTTCACGAGCGCATTGAACGCCTGAAACGCGAGGGTGTGATTGATGGTTTCACCGTGCTGCTCAATCGCGATCCACTGGAGACCCTCAATCGCGCGATTGTCTTTGTTGAGATTGATCCCAAGCTTCAGAATGCCATCGTGACACGTCTGGAAGAATTTCCGGAAATTTCGTCCTGCTTTACCGTCAATGGAGCTTTTGATCTGTCACTGATCGTTGAGATGCCACAGCTGGAAGATCTGGACGCTTTGCTTGACGAGATTGGCGAGATTGAAGGTGTGGCCAAGACCATGACCAATATTGTTCTGGCCAAGAAGTTCGACCGCCGTCATACTTTGATCAATGAGACCGCCAAGAAGCTTTTTGGTGCAGGGCCTCTTTGATACCTCTTACCGGCCATTCTTCGCATTCGCTCAGGCCTGCGAGGGCACGCAGCCGAGCTGCGGTCACCTATCGGTTCCCGGCGAAAGCGCTATGCTTTCGCCGAATTCTTTTATCCTTGCAAGATTGATTTGGGAAAAGGATCCGCAAAAGGAAATCCTTCCTTTTGCGACGGCCGATAGGCAAGCGCAACGCGTGCTCTCGCAGGCCCGAGCAAAGCGAGGAATAGCCGGTAAGAGGAAAAATAGAAAAGATAATTTTCAGAAATTGTCTTTTCTGGTACGGATTTCGGCGAAGACTTCCCAATCTTCCTTGTCTTCCATGCCTAGAGCTTTCTTTAACGCTGGCTCATTGGCGCGGATGAAGGTGTTGGTGGCGCGTTCTTCCAAAATGTTGGTTGGAATGGTCGGTTTGCCTTCGGCGCGCAGGGCCTCGACCTCTGCCATGCGGCGTTTCAGGAACTCATTGTCCGGTTCGATGGACAGACAGAAGTCGCCATTGGCCTTGGTATATTCATGGCCACAGAAGATGGTGGTTTCCGGTGGCAGTTTGGCCAACTTGTCTACCGCGAACCACATGTCGCGCAAGGTTCCTTCAAAGACGCGACCGCATCCCATGGAAAAGAGAGTATCCCCGGTGAAGGCAATTTCACCCTCTGGCATCCAATAAGAGAGATGATCCAGAGTGTGACCTTCCGTACCCAAAGCATAGAGAATGCTCTCGGCAAAGGAGATCTCATCGCCATCTTCCAGACCGTGATCAATCAGTGGAACCTTGTCCATGCTGGCTTTGGGGCCATAAACCTTGGCACCGGTCTCTGCCTTGACCTTTTCCAGACCTTGCACATGATCCCAATGGTGATGGGTGATCAGGATATGGGTGAGCGGCCAACCTTTTTCTTCCAGAACCGCAAGGATCGGCGCTTCATCCGGGACATCGACCAGAATGGTCTGGCCCGAATTGGCTTCATGCAGCAGGACTGCATAATTGTCGCTCAGGCATGGGATGAGATGAGTTTGAAGGTCTAGTTCCTGCATCATGTCTGGTCCTGCTATGCCATGCGAATCATTGGTTCTAAGCTGCTTTCCTTTAGCATATTTGACAATGCCAGAATTGGAAGAGGGGTTGTATCGGGAATTTATACTATGGGGTTGGAAAATACCCGATCAGATGCCACATTATGGGCTGTGATGGCGGCTGAGCTGAAAACCTGACAGGGTATGGCGGAACATGTATCTTGATGTTGTCGATCTTCGAGACTTCTATGCCCAGCCTTTGGGGCGTGTGGCCGCGCAGTTTATCAATCAACGCATCCATGAACATTGGCCCAATGTGAACGGACTGTCCATTCTCGGACTTGGTTATACGCCGCCCTATATCCGGAGCATGCGAGATCGAGCCGAGCGCACTCTTGCCCTGATGCCTGCACGACAGGGGGCCGTTTATTGGCCGTCGACCGGTGCATCGCTGACTGCTTTGGTAGAGGACGATCTGCTTCCTCTACCCGATTCATGCATGGACCGTATCATTATTACCCATCTGCTGGAGATGGTGGACAATCCTGCTGATCATTTGCGCGAAATCTGGCGGGTACTGACACCTGGTGGGCGGCTCTTGATCGTGGTACCAAACCGACGGGGCGTCTGGGCGAGGTTGGAGCAATCGCCCTTCGCCTATGGACGGCCGTTCTCTCGCGGGCAATTGACCCATTTGTTGCGGGATACCATGTTCACACCGGTAAAATGGAGCGAAGCGCTCTATTTTGGTCCATTCAAGGGACGATCACCCCTTGGTTCTGCCAAGGCTTGGGAGAAAGTGGGGGGCAGATTTTGGCCAGCATTTTCCGGCGTGCTGATTGTGGAAGCGACCAAACTGATGCGTCAGGGGCTGCTTGCCCCCGAAGGATCTCGTGTGACCAGTGGGTTTCGGCCAATCTTTTTGCCGGCACCAAATCTTCCGTTCAAGCTTGAGCCCGATGATAAAGGTTAGGGTCAGCCCTCTTTGCGACTGAGTAGGAAAATGGCTTGTTCCGCATAAAGGTTCCAGAACCACCAGGGTGCATTGAAGCTGATGCCTTCGCCATTGGCTTTCAAACCATGAGCCTTCTCGATAGTGGCATTGGTCTCATCACAAAGAGCAACGAAGTCGCGCACCGTGCAGAAATGGATATTGGGTGTGTCATACCAGCTATAGGGTAGGTAATCATTGACGGGCATGCGCCCCCGGAACATCAGATCCGATCTCACACGCCAATGGCCGAAATTGGGAAAGGAGACGATCGCCTTCCGACCAATGCGCAAAAGATCTTCCAAAACCGCTTTTGGATTGCGGGTGGCCTGAATAGTCTGGCTCAGGATGACATAGTCAAAGCTGTCATCAGGATAATAGATCAGATCCTGATCCGCATCCCCTTGAATGACGGACAGACCGCGGGCTACGCATTTGTTGACCCCCTTTTGGGAAAGTTCGATACCACGGCCCTGCACATTGCGCTGATTGCACAAAATGTCCAGCAGAGCGCCATCATCACTTCCCACATCCAAAACCTTGGATCCGGGCTCTACCATATCTGCGACCAGCAGATGATCAATACGGGTATTGTCGTGTCTTTGGCTCAAGGTCAGGCCTCCTTACCACTTGCTGGCAGGCCGTGGGCCTTATGGGCAGATTTCAGAAAGCCATCAATGGCATCGAACATTTCTGGCTCATCCAGCAGGAAGGCATCATGTCCCTTGTCACTTTCAATCTCGACAAAGGACACACTCGCTCCGGCAGCATTGAGCGCGTGGACGACCAGCCGGCTTTCCGCAGGTGGGAAGAGCCAGTCGGTAGTGAAGGCAACAATACAGAAACGGGTTTGCGTATTCATGAATGCCTTCGCCAATTGCCCGTCATGATCCGCAGCCAGATCATAATAATCCATGGCACGCGTAACATAGAGATAGGAATTGGCGTCAAAGCGATCCACAAAGGTCATGCCCTGATGGCGCAAATAGCTCTCGATCTGAAAATCGGCGTCAAAGGTAAAGGTCTTTGCTTCGCGGTTTTGCAAATTGCGACCAAATTTGCTCTGCAGGCTCCGCTCGGACATATAGGTCACGTGAGCGGCCATGCGAGCAACACCCAAGCCCTTGCGCGGGGTCGTGTCCTGATCGAGATAGCGACCACCATGCCATTCGGGATCCGCCATGATGGCCTGACGTCCGACTTCATGGAAGGCGATATTCTGCGATGTATGACGGGCACCGGCGGCGATTGGAATGGCAGTGAAGCACCGCTCCGGATAGGCTGCAGCCCATTGAATCACCTGCATGCCACCCATGGAACCGCCAAGTACACAGAAAAGCTGATCAATGCCTAAGTGATCGATTAGCATGGCTTGCGCCCGCACCATATCGCGGATGGTGATCACCGGTAGCTCCAACCCGTATGGTTGTTTGCTATTTGGATTGATGGAAGCAGGGCCGGTTGAGCCATTGCAGCCACCCACAACATTGGAGCAGATGATGAAATATTTGTCTGTATCTACTGGCTTACCGGGGCCAATCATACGGTTCCACCAGCCGGGCTTGCCGGTCACAGGGGAGGTGGAGTTGGCATATTGGTCGCCGGTCAGGGCGTGACAGACAAGGATGGCGTTGCTCTTGTCTTCATTCAGCGTGCCATAGGTCTCGTAAGCAATGGTGACAGGTGATAGATCCAGTCCGGCATCCAGATGCAAGGGTTTGTCGGCACCAAAGGTTACGCTCTGTGAGGATGGCTCGCGAGCCTGCTTGAGTGCGACGTCCTGAGCATGATCAACTTGGTCTTGCGACGATCCGTTTTGGCCGGATGAGCCTTTGGTCATTGGAATTCACCTGATTGGGGATTTCACCCGTTTGCTAGGAATAGGAGCAATAGCTAGGACGTAAACTTATAAATATGGTAAATTTGGTAGGAGCAAGTTTTTCTGCTCACAAGAAGAAAGGATGCAGACAATGTGGATCATTTTCAAAGCCTTTCTTTGCGGTGAGCGGAAGAAATCGCCCTATCCTTCGGACGACAAAATGGTCAAGATCTGCCGTCGGCAAAGAGTTTGAATGGGCAACCAGCCCATCTTTCACTCTTTTTCTAGCCATGTCAGACCATTTTGACGCCAAATTCATCAGATCTATGAGTTTACGTCCTAGGGGGGCAAACTGCTTTGTGTCAAATGTTTTCTTTGCTTTTGCGCCCCGGCTTTTTTATGAATAGCGCAAGAAGATGAAAAATCGAACAATTCTTGCTGGTTGACCTGGCTTGATTGAACTTGTTGCGTATGGATGGATGAAGTGATGAATGAAACCGGACCTCAAAACGATATTGGCCCTGCTCCAACTTTGGACGAGCTGCGCCAGCGTATCGATAATATTGATGAGACCATTCATCGCCAATTGATTGAGCGCAGTGAAATCGTTGAAGCACTGATAGCGGTCAAGCGCACAGACAAGCCAGGTGCAGCATTCCGACCCGGTCGTGAAGTGGACATGATGCGCCGTCTGGTTGGTCGGCATCGTGGTATTCTACCGATCACAACTGTCGAGCATCTTTGGCGTGAGATCATCGCGACCTTTACCCATATGCAGGCCCCTTATGAAGTGGTGGTAGCTCCGGGTGCAGAATTGCGTGATGTGGCGCGCTTCTATTTCGGTTTCACCGTAGATTTCTCTGAAGGTAGCGATGTGGAGGCCGTCAAAGCCAAGGTGAAGGCTGGCAATGGTTCCGTGCTGGGGGTTGTCTCACCTGATGCTCTCGATGCCGGTGCCTGGTGGCGTGATCTATCCAAGGACGGGGTTCAGGTGATTTCCCGTCTACCGGTGATTGCACAAGCTGGTCGCCCGGTTGAGACAGATGCCTTTGTGCTTTCCATGCCACTGATGGATACCTCCGTGCCGGATATGCGCCTGATCGCCTTGTCCGCAGAAGGTAAGGATGAAGCCGAAAAAGCTATCACTGACATTGGCGGTGTGGTGTTTGCAGAAGCTATTGAAGCGGACCGTCATGAAATTCTGGCAGCCATGCCATTCTCTGTTGCGGATGTGGAGATTGAAAGTCTTTCCAAGGTAGAGGGAGCAGATATTATCCTTCATGGTGAAGTCGGGGGCTATTGGGCTCCTATTTTCTTGCCTTCTGCCTAGTATTCGTTTTTATGTGAGCTTGTTGTTTATGTATGTGTCGGGGCCGCTCTGGCACCGCTGAAAGACTTGCCTTGAGTAAGGTTCTTTCCAAAATCCGTTAGGAGATCAAACCATGTCGCAATCTGTTCGTGCGCCCCGCCCGCAACCTCGCGCTGGTGTCATGCAGATTGCCGCCTATGTGCCGGGTAAATCTGCCGCGATTGGTGGTGAGCGTTGTTTCAAACTGTCCTCGAACGAGACGCCTTTTGGGGCCAGCCCAAAGGCCATTGACGCTTATCGGCAGGCTGCGGGCCATTTGGAAATCTATCCAGATGGATCTGCTTCTGCCCTTCGTGACGCCATTGGCGATGTACATGGTATCCATCCATCCCGCATCATATGTGGTGCTGGATCCGACGAGATCTTGAGCCTTCTTGCCTATACGTTTCTCTCTGAAGGGGATGAAGCGATCTATAGCGAGCATGGCTTTTTGGTCTACCCGATCGCCATCAAGGCGGCGGGTGCAACTTGCGTTGTGGCGCCAGAGAAAAATCTCACCACCGATGTGGATGCAATCCTTGAGCGTGTGACTGATCGCACCAAGATGGTCTTCATTGCCAATCCGAACAATCCGACGGGAACTTACTTGCCTTTCTCGGAAGTGCGCCGTCTGCATGACGGATTGCCATCTGATGTGCTTTTGGTTCTAGATGCCGCTTACGCGGAATATGTGACCGAGCAGGATTATCAGGCAGGAATTGAACTGGCTGGAAGTTCTGAAAATGTGGTCATGACCCGCACCTATTCCAAGATTTATGGATTGGCGAGCCTGCGTGTTGGCTGGGGCTATGGTCCGGAAGCCATCATTGGGGCCATGAACCGCATTCGCGGTCCATTCAATATGAACGGTCCTGCATTGGCTGCTGGTGTTGCAGCTGTGCGTGATCAGGATTTTGTCAAAACGACTATTGCACATAACAGCGAATGGTTGTCGAAGGTCACTGAAGCCATCGAAGCGATGGGTTTGAAAGTGACACCGAGTGTGACCAACTTTATCCTGATCCATTTCTCCGATATCGAGGGCAAACGAGCAGCAGATGCAGATCGTTACCTTTTGGAGCGCGGTTGCGTGCTGCGACAGGTAGGAAGTTATGGTCTTCCTAATTGCTTGCGCATGACAATCGGCTCGTCTGAAGCTTGTGAGACCGTGATCAAATTGCTCGGTGATTTTGTAAAAGGAGAAGCCAGCCATGGCTGACGTTCTGTTTCCTCGCATGGCGCTGATCGGTATCGGACTGCTTGGCTCTTCGATCGCTTTGGCTGCTCGCGAACATGGAGTGGTGGAGCATATTGCTGTTCATACCCGCTCCAAAGACACATTGGATCGCGCTGAGGAACTTGGCCTTGGTGACAGCTATCATCAGGATGTGACCGAGTGTGTGGCTGATGCTGATCTGGTGATTGTCTGTACACCGGTTGGAGTGTGCGAAACGATTGCAAAGACCATTGCCGCTCATCTGAAGCCTGGCGCTGTTGTCACCGATGTGGGCTCGGTCAAAAGCTCCATCGTCAAGCAAATGGCACCGCATTTGCCAAAGCATGTGCATTTCATTCCTGGTCATCCGATTGCTGGTACCGAGAATTCTGGTCCGGATGCCGGTTTTGCGGAATTGTTCATTGGCCGATGGTGTGTTTTGACGCCCGCTGAGGATGTCGACAAAGATGCTGTGGCAAAGCTGCAAGCCTTCTGGGAAGCATTGGGGTCCAATGTTGAGTTGATGGATGCAGAACATCATGACCAGGTTCTGGCCATTACCTCCCATCTTCCGCATCTGATTGCCTACAATATCGTTGGGACTGCGGCTGATCTGGAAATGGTGCGGGATTCGGAAGTGATCAAATATTCCGCTGGTGGTTTCCGTGACTTTACCCGTCTTGCAGCATCGGATCCGACCATGTGGCGTGATGTCTTCCTGCATAACAAGGAAGCTGCCTTGGAAATGCTTGGACGCTTCACGGAAGATCTGACCGCCCTGCAGCGCGCGATCCGTTGGGGAGATGGAGATGCCCTGTTTGATCTCTTCTCCCGAACCCGTTCGATCCGCCGCTCGATCATTGATGCAGGTCAGGAAATTGAAGCCGCTGACTTTGGCCGCCATATCAATGATGCGGAAGGCGAAGTGGAAAAATCTCAGACCCGTTTGTAGGGTCCTTCGATATGATACAAAAAAGACCGCATGATGCGGCCTTTTTTATAGCTCTATTTCAGGGCCGGGAGGCGACCAAGAGGCAGGAAGCCTGCACTGATTTGGCCATCCCGGATGGATAGATCGACTTTAGAGCCGATCAGATCACCATCGCTAACCGGTTTGCCCATCAATTGTAAAGCTGTCAGCGGGCCATTCAGGCCATCATCCTTGGCGCTCAGCTGGATTTTGCTTTTGCTTGCTTCCGGTTTGGGATTGAGAATTTTCAGAACCACATCCCCATCGGCACGACCGGTTTGGGCAAAGGCGAGATCGCCTGTCAGTTTCAATGTTTTCTGACCGATGGTCATGAAACCATTGAGTTGCTCGAGCTTACCAGCCTGTTCTAGCCAGGCCTTGGTCGGATTGGGGGCCGTCAGGATGGCAGGGACAAGCCCCTTGCGGGCAGTGGCGGATAATGTTCCGGAGAAACGTGGAATGACAGCACTTTGGAATTTGCTGGTCGAGATGGCCAGATCCAGATCCTCTGATTGTTCAGGATTGGCACGGCCATGGATCTCCAGTCGCTCTGCGGTGATCTGTCCCAGAGACTGGGTAACTGCCGGAAGATTGGTTTGTAGATCCAGCTCTTGCCCTTCAACAGAGAAACGCGAAACGGTCAGAGCCTGATCGATACGGACAGAGGCACGTATCAGGGTTGCTCTGACATCAATTTCCAGACCGGATGCAGCGTGATTGGCGCGTAGCAGGTTATCGCCTTCGAGGATCGCTAGATTGGGTGCATAGACTTGCCAGACAGCGCGCAAGGGGCCGCCTTCGACTCTCCAACCCGATTTTGGATCATTGACAGAATAGGAAGAGCAAGTCAGCAGCAGACGGAAAGGAAAACCACCCAAGGTCTGATCCGCACAAGTTGCTACCTGCTGGCCGTTGATCTGGCGTGCCAGCACCTTGTCGATCAATTCCTGAGTCTTGTTCTTGCTGACCATCCAGAAGCCGGTCCAGCCAACCAGAACCACCAGAACCAGTCCGATCAGAATGAAATAACGCTTGGCAGATGATTTCCCGGATGGGTTTTGCGGGGAAGATTGCATGTCAGTTGGAGACATCGAAGGCATAACTCTCTGGTCGGTTGCAAATCAGTCAGGCACTTGATAGCACAGAAACAAAGGGTGCGACCAAATGTGTTGTGCGTTGTTAAAATGGATTTAAGGTGACTTTATGAGCAATCTGTGGGTTTTTGGCTATGGCTCTTTGATGTGGCGTCCGGGCTTTGACTTTTTACGCACGATGCCTGCTCGTTTGGAAGGCTATCATCGCTCCCTTTGCATCTATTCCCACGTCTATCGCGGTTCGCCAGAATGCCCGGGGCTAGTGCTTGGTCTGGATGACGGTGGTACAGCCATGGGTATGGCGTTTGAAGTTGCTGCTGAAAAGCGCGACGAGGTAATTGCTTACTTGCGTGAGCGTGAACAAGTAACGGCCGTTTATCTGGAGCGCTACAGCCAGCTGACCTTGCTGGACGGCTCCGATCAGCAAGTGGAAGCGGTAACCTATGTCGCCGACCAGAAGCATGAGCAATATGCAGGCAAATTGGCCATGGATGAGCAGATGCGCTTTGTGTTGCAGGGCAATGGCAAGGCCGGGCCGAATATTGATTATGTCACCAATACCGTTGATCATCTAAAAGAGATCTCGATAGATGATCCGGACTTGTTTGAGCTCTGTGATCGCTTGCGGGCTGAGTAAGAAAAAAGGCTGCGGATGCAGCCTTTTTATTGCTTGATTATAGAGGCCAGAAGAAGGCCAGAGCCGGAACGGAAATCGCAATGATCAGAATTTCCAGCGGCAATCCCATGCGCCAATAATCACCGAATTTGTAACCACCCGGCCCCATGATCAACGTGTTGTTCTTATGCCCGATAGGGGTAAGGAATGCGCACGATGCGGCAACGGCGACGGCCATCAGGAAGGCGTCTGGGTTGACATTGAGCTTGTTGGCGATCTCCAGCGCAATGGGCGCGGCCACCACGGCTGTCGCTGTGTTGTTCAGGATGTCCGAGAGGCTCATCGTCACCACCATCAGGATGGTAAGGACCACGATGGGTGAATAGCCCTCCGTCAGATCAACAATGGAATGGGCGATCAATTGTGTGCCGCCTGAGGCTTCCAATGCCGCTCCCAAGGGAAGCATCGATCCCAAAAGTACGACGACTGGCCATTCGACCGACTCGTAAACATCACGTGCGGGAACGATGGAAAGCAGAGCATAAAGGGCCACGACGCCCGCTAAGGCAATCGGTAGATAGATCAGATTAAGACTTGCCGCCAGAATGGCGAGAGCGAAGAGGCCTGCTGCCAAACCTGCGCGGCCATGCTGAGTGAGGGTCAGGCCACGACTTGCCAAGGGCAGGCAGCCGAGCCATTTCACCACATCACTCATCTGACCGGAGCGGCCAAGCAATAGCAGAACATCGCCTGGTTGGATCTTTTCTTTTCTGACGCGCTGATAAACGCGTTTGCCTTGTCTTGCTATTCCAAGCAAGGTGACATTCTTGCGGCTGAGAAGGCGCAATTCCATGGCTGCGCGACCTGCAATACGAGCATCATCCGGTACAACGCATTCCACCAGCTTCATGCCTTTCCCAGCGGCTGCGGTCTCGGTTTTCTTTTGCTGATAGCCAAGTTTGCCGGCACCGACGAACTTGTCGATGGCATCAGGTGTCGCTTCCAGAACCAGAATGTCATTGGCGCGAAGCTCGGTCAGACGACCATTGCCAGCAAGCCGGCGACCATTGCGAATGATGCCGAGGATGGCGATGTCATGTTCCTCGGCCAATGGGTCCAGCTCTTCCACCCTCTGGCCATTGGCAGGGCTATCCTCCTGAACAACGACCTCTGCGATATATTTGCCGATATCAAACAGGGCTTCAGTCTCGTCCCGACGATTATTAGCATTGGGAATTAATCGCCAGCCAACAAGCGCGATGAAAGCAATGCCGACGATGGAGGACACCAGACCAACCGGTGCAAAATCAAACATGGCAAATGGCTCGCCAAGAGATTTTTCGCGAAAGGCTGCAATGATGATGTTAGGTGGCGTTCCGATCAGTGTGATCATGCCGCCTAGAATGGTGGCAAAGGCCAATGGCATCAGGGTCAGGGATGGGCTACGTTTGGATTTTTGTGCTGCCTGAATATCGACGGGCATGAGAAGTGCCAGAGCAGCGACATTATTCATGATGGCGGACATCAATCCACCAGCAGCGCCGATAATGGTGACATGACTTTGAACCGAGCGATCCTTGTCGACCACTAGAGATGTTATTTTCTCCACCGCGCCGGATAGAACCAGTCCGCGAGAAATGATGAGCACCAGTGCCACAATGATGGTCGCGGGATGTGCGAAGCCGGAGAAAGCCTGATCCTTTGGAACAAGCCCTGTCATGATGGCAATGATCAACGCGCCAAATGCCACCAGATCATAGCGAATGCGCCCCCAGAGCAACATCGCAAAAACAACACCAAAGAGCGAGAAAAGGGCTATCTGATCGGGGGTCATGGAACTCTCTTATCAACTCGGCACAAAAATCAAAAAATAGAAGTTGTAGATTAACGTAAGCTGAAGAGTGAGTGTTGGCTAGGCCTGCTTTTGATGCGAGTGGACATAAAAAAGCCCCAGCTGATACGGATCAGCCGGGGCTTCGGAATTCGCGATGTTGCAGCTTAGCTCAGACGGCCGTGGCAATGCTTGAACTTTTTGCCAGAGCCACATGGGCAAGGTGCATTGCGTGGAACTTTGCCCATCATCTCGGCTACTGCTGCCTCGTCCTCTTCGGCGATTTCGTTTTCGCCGGTCAGAGGATTCAGGTGCTGCTCGTGCATTTCTGGTAGTTCCTGCTCGGGGAAAGCTTCCTCATCGGCACGCAACACAACATGGGCCAATTGCTGGGTAACCATTTTGCGCAGATTGCTCAGAAGTGCTTGGAACAACTCGAAGCTCTCGGTCTTGTATTCCTGCAGCGGGTCACGCTGACCATAGCCACGGAAGCCAATCACGTTGCGCAAGTGATCAAGAGCAACCAGATGCTCGCGCCACAGATGATCAAGGGTTTGTAGCAGAACGGATTTTTCGACCTGACGCATGATGTCCGGTGTGAAGTTGGCAGCTTTGGAAGCAGCCAGCTCATCGGCGGCTTTTTTCAGGCGTTCGATGATTTCCTCATCGGCAATACCTTCTTCCTTGGCCCAGTCTTTCACAGGAACATCAAGGTTCAGAATATCTTGGACTTCATCATGCAGACCATCTACATCCCATTGTTCAGCATAGGCTTTTTCCGGGATATGCTGGGAGACGATGTCTTCGATGATCTCGTGGCGCATGTCGGCCACGACTTCTACAATGCCTTCATCCTTCATCAGATCGATACGTTGATCGAAGATCACCTTACGCTGATCATTCATCACGTCATCGAATTTCAGAAGGTTCTTACGAATGTCGAAGTTACGCGCTTCGACCTTCTTCTGAGCTTTCTCCAGTGCCTTGTTGATCCAAGGGTGGATGATGGCCTCGCCTTCTTTCAGGCCAAGCTTTTGCAGCATGCCATCCATCTTGTCGGATCCGAAGATGCGCATCAGGTCATCTTCCAGTGACAGGAAGAATTTGGAATGCCCAGGATCACCCTGACGACCGGAACGACCACGTAGCTGGTTATCGATACGGCGGCTTTCGTGGCGCTCGGTACCAATCACATATAGGCCGCCGGCTTCCAGTGCCTTTTGTTTTTTTGTTTCGATATCAGCTTTGATCTCATCGATCTTCTTCTCGCGCTCTTCACCTTCGATCTCCGCTGGAATTTCTTCGGCGATACGCATGTCGAGGTTACCACCAAGCTGAATATCGGTACCACGGCCCGCCATGTTGGTGGCGATGGTGATGGCGCCAGGAGCACCAGCTTGGGCGACAATCGCAGCTTCCTGTTCATGGAAGCGGGCGTTCAGGACCTGATGGTCCAGCTTTGCATTTTTCAGCAGGCCAGACAATTCTTCAGAGCGCTCGATTGAGGTTGTGCCGACAAGAGCTGGCTGGCCACGTTCGATACAATCACGGATCAGCTCGACGAGTGCCAGGTCTTTTTCGCGGGTTGTGCGATAAACCTCATCATCATCATCCAGACGTTGAACGGCCAGATTGGTAGGCACTTCCACAACTTCAAGGCTGTAGATGTCCATCAATTCCTCGGCCTCGGTCTGAGCGGTGCCGGTCATGCCGGACAGCTTGTCATAGAGGCGGAAATAATTCTGGAAGGTCACGGATGCCAGAGTCTGGTTTTCTGGCTGGATTGGCTGGCCTTCCTTGGCTTCCAATGCCTGATGCAGACCTTCGGAATAGCGACGACCTTCCATCATGCGGCCAGTGAATTCGTCGATGATGACGACCTGTCCGGATTTGACGATGTAATCCTTGTCACGCACAAACAATTTGTGTGCGCGCAGACCCTGATTGAGATGGTGAACTATGGTGACATTCTCGATGTCATAGAGCGAATTGCCCTGAAGCATATCTGCTTCTTTCAGCAGATTTTCCAAAAATTCCGTGCCTTCTTCGGTGAAGGTAGCGGATTTGGACTTCTCATCGATCTCGTAATGGCTCTCTTCGAGCTTCGGGATGAAAGCGTCTATGGTGTTATACATCTCTGATCGGTCATCCAATGGACCGGAGATGATCAGAGGGGTACGGGCTTCATCGACCAGAATGGAATCGACCTCATCGACGATGGCGAAATGATGACCACGCTGAACCATCTGGTCCAGATCATATTTCATGTTATCACGAAGATAGTCGAAGCCATATTCATTGTTTGTGCCGTAGGTGATGTCGGCTTCATAGGCTGCCTTGCGCTCATCATCCTCAATGCCGTGAATGATGATGCCGGTGGTCATGCCCAGGAAACCATAGACCTGGCTCATCCATTCGCCATCGCGCTTGGCCAAATAGTCGTTGACGGTCACCACATGCACGCCTTTGCCCGGCAATGCATTGAGGTAAGCGGCCAGAGTTGCGACCAGGGTTTTGCCCTCACCGGTACGCATTTCGGAAATGGCACCATCATTCAGCACCATGCCCCCCATGAGCTGCACATCATAATGGCGCTGACCAAGGGTTCGTTTGGCGGCTTCACGGACGGTTGCAAAAGCGGGGACAAGGAGGCTTTCCAGTTTGATACCATCCGCCAATTGCTGGCGAAACTCGGCTGTCTTGTTGCGCAATTCTTCGTCAGAGAGTTTTGAATATTCTTCTTCCAGAGCATTGATGGCAGCAACCTTTGGGCGATAGCCCTTGATGCGGCGATCGTTTGCCGTGCCAAAAAGTTTCCGAGCGATGGCTCCAAGACCGACCATTGAGAGGGTCCTTCCTTCAAGATACTGCCGCAATTGTCTGCAACAGATGTGTATATGCAATTAGCGCAAGACTAGCCGGAATAAATCTTCTCGTCCCGGTCTGTTCTGTGACTGTCAACAGGTCTGGCAACAAACTATTGGCCTGACAGATAAGATTGGGTTCCAGCCTTGTCAACGTCCAGAAAAGCAACTAGGTGAGCTATAGTGTCAGTTTTTAGAGATTTTTCGCGCGAAAGTGAACAAACATAGGAAAATAAGATGGTTCGAACCTTTATCTCCCGCTCCTTGATCGTAGCGACCACAAGTCTGGTTCTGCTCGGTAGCGGTGTAGCAATTGCCCAGGACAGCACAAAAGACAGCGTGGTTGCATCGGTGAATGGACGTGATATCACCACCACGGAACTGGGTTTCATTGCTCAGGAACTGGGCGGCCGTCTGGGGCGGATGACCCCTGATCAGCGCAAGGAAGCGCTGATGACAATCCTGATTGATCTGGAACTGGTTGCTGAAGAAGCTGAAAAGCAGAAGTTGCAGGAAGGTGATTTGTTCAAGAGGCAAATGGTATTTCTGAAAAATCGCGCGTTGCGTAACGAATTTTTCCGCGTCAATGTCGATGAGAAAATCACGGACGCAGAGTTGAAAGCTTTCTATGACAAGGAAGTTGGCACCAAGGCCGCTGAGAAAGAAGTCAAGGCTCGTCACATTCTGGTGAAGGAAGAAAAAGAAGCTCTTGATGTGATCAAGGAGCTGGATGGTGGCGCTGACTTTGCCGAGCTGGCCAAGAAAAAATCTACCGGCCCTTCCGGTCCTCGCGGTGGAGATCTCGGTTATTTTGGTCAGGGTCAGATGGTTCCTGCTTTCGAAGCGGCAGCTTTCTCTTTGGAAAAAGGCAAATATACCAAGACGCCGGTCAAGACCCAATTTGGCTATCATGTCGTTCTGGTTGAAGACGCTCGTGACAAGCCAAAGCCTGCTTTTGATGAAGTAAAAGGTAACATCCGTCGCGTGCTGGCTGAGCAGAAATTCTCTGAAATCCTGAATGGTTTGAAAGCCAAAGCCAAGATTGACGTGAAAAAGTAGGCATTTCCCGAACTTGGGTTCGTAAAAAAGGACTGCTTTTTTGATAAGTGGGCTTTTCCTGCTTGAGAAGAGAGGCTAAATCATAGCCTCTCTTTTTTATTTTGGGCCTTGTGATATGCCGATTGGGCCCACTGCTTTAAGGACCATTGCCATGGATCTGCAACCTTCTCCGTTTGCACCAACTGAATTGCCACAGATGGATGCTCTGGATGGTTTTCGCCCAATGACTGCAGCCATGGGGATGAAATATCAGGGCCGGGATGATTTGCTGGTCGTCGAAATGACAAAGGGCACCAGTGTGGCAGGCGTTTATACCAAATCCAAATGCTGCTCGGCTCCCGTTGATTGGTGCAAGGAGCATCAGGGCAATGGCTCTGCTCGGATGCTGGTGGTCAACGCTGGCAATGCCAACGCATTTACCGGTACACATGGGGTGAGTTCCGTCACTACTGTTGGTGAAGCCGCCGCCAAACTGGCAGATTGTTCTCCGTCTGAAATATTCATGGCATCCACAGGTGTGATTGGAGAACCCCTGGATCCATCCTTCATCACCTCCGCCATGGAGCATTTGATGAAAGACGGCAACAGTGTTGATTGGCATACGGCATCTGCTGCGACCATGACGACGGATACCTTCTTGAAGGTGGCCACAGCCAGTGCTGATATTGACGGTGTGCCTGTGACCATTCATGGCATTGCCAAAGGTTCCGGTATGATTGCACCGGATATGGCGACCATGCTCAGCTTTGTTTTTACCGATGCTCCGATCGCAGCGCGCGCATTGCAAGATCTGCTATCCAAGCATGTAGAGACATCTTTCAATGCGACGACCGTTGATAGCGATACGTCGACTTCTGACACTTTGATGGCCTTTGCCTCAGGCGCAGCCAAAGAACGTGGCTGTGCCGAGATTTCTGAGGGTGACGATCCACGCGTTGAGACATTTTCCGATGCTCTGTCTGCTCTTTTGAAAGATCTGGCCAAACTGGTTGTCAAAGACGGTGAGGGTGCATCGAAGTTCCTGTCCATCACGGTGGAAGGAGCCGAGAGTGATGAGGCTGCAAAACGTGTGGCTCTGGCGATTGCCAATAGTCCTCTGGTGAAAACGGCTGCGGCTGGTGAAGATGCCAATTGGGGCCGTGTGGTCATGGCCGTTGGCAAGGCAGGCGAAATGGCGGATCGGGACAAGTTGGCCATCTGGTTCGGCTCTATGCGTCTGGCTCATGAAGGCCAGCGCGACCCGGATTATTCCGAAGAAGTGGCGAGCGAGTATATGAAGAATGCCGAAATTGATATCTGTACCCATCTGGGTGTTGGAGAGGGATCTGCTACAGTTTGGACCTGTGATCTGACACATGGCTATATCACCATCAATGGCGATTATCGGAGCTAGATTTCATCATGGATCAGAAAGTGGAACCTGTGAGCATCGATAACCCATCTGTCAAACTTCTCCTTGTTGTGGCGGTTGCTTTGGTCGATATAGACAATCGCATTCTGATCGCTCAGCGGCCTGAGGGCAAGAATCTGGCTGGTATGTGGGAATTTCCCGGTGGCAAGGTAGATACTGGTGAGCGTCCAGAGCAGGCTTTGATCCGTGAGCTTGAGGAAGAATTGGGCATTCAGACCTGGAAAAGTTGTCTTGCCCCGCTGACCTTTGCTAGCCATGCCTATGAAGATTTCCATCTCCTGATGCCACTTTACATTTGTCGTCGTTGGGAGGGCGTTCCTCAATCCAAGGAAGGGCAGGCTCTGAAATGGGTGCGGGCCGGTGTCCTGCGGGACTATCCAATGCCACCTGCGGATATTCCGCTGATACCACCATTGATTGATTTGCTTGGCGTTTGAAAAATTCAAAGAGGATATTTGTTAGACGCTTTTTTTCAATGTTTTATTTACCCCTTTTTGAATTTGCGGAAATAAAAAGGCCTGTTTGGATAAATCTCTTTAAGAATTGCACCTATACTCGAGACTGGGTGACTGGATACCGCTATTCTGGGAGAGGTAACAGCCAGAAGGCTGTCATGGTGCAAATGAAACTTTCGATACTGAAACAATTTTGTGATGATGAAAGCGGTGCGACAGCCTTGGAATATGGCATTGTCATTGGTTTGATCAGTGTGGCCATTATTGCGACTATGGGGCCTGTTGTAGAACAACTTACGGATCTACTAGGTTTAATTGAAACCGCCGTAGAAGGTGTTTGAGTATCACGATGTGCATCTGAGTGATGGTCTCGTGCTAGGACGATTTATCTTTCAGGATCTTTGAAAAATGCGTCTGAGCAGAGCCGGGTTTGAGTGGTTTTTGCTGGCTTTCATGAGGAGCCCATCCTGAAATGGAGACTATTTGAAAGCTTGCCCGGATTTTTCCATCGGAATCTGCAAAGTCAGACTGATAGATTTCTGCTGTACGCATCAGAACATCACGACGAAGCGGTGCTCTGGAACGATCCGCCAGACAATTGGTCGCTCCCATTTTGCGTAAATCCGCCATCAAGGAAAACATCGAGCCATAACGTACAGTGACAATATCCTGATCCGCAACGGGTAAGGAGAAACCGGCACGCTGCAGCAAACTCCCCATATCTTTCAATTCGGGAAATGGCGCAATGCGAGGACTGACGCCATCAGTGAGTTCCGCTTCTGCTTGTAGAAATGAAGTGCGCAGCTCTTTCAGACTTTCATTGCCCAACAATGTTGCCAGAAAGAGTCCATCGGGTTTCAGACTGTTGCGGATCTGGAATAAACTTCCCGGAAGATCGTTGACCCATTGCAGATTAAGCGGTGAGAGGATCAGATCCATACTTTGTGGTGCAATCGGCAGCGCTTCTTCATCCGCCACCAAAGGCAAGATAGGGGCCGAATTTGTCTGCCCAGCCCCATGCAGGAAGGCACAATTGTGTTCTTGACGAAAGATTTGGTTCGTGCCTTTGCGCCCCAATATCATCTCTGCCAATTGACCGGTATGCCCTCCCAACTCCAGAACCATGGGAAACTCGCGCAAGACTATGGATAAGCGCTCAGCCATGTCCTGACAGACATGTGAGAGTAGGAAATCAGCATCTTTGCCATGTTGTTGCCAGGCCCTCAGACGGCGAGATTGCAGTAAAGCGCGATCAAAGATGAGAGGGGGACGCGCCATGATACTTCCTTTGGTTGCTACCGATGCTTGTATGTGACGTATTTTGCGCCTAGTGTGGTGGAATTGAAATAGGTATCATTTATCGGCAGGTTCGTTTGCCTATTTCAATTCCTAAAACCACACTAGAAACATATATTTGCTAGTCACCCTTTTGAATCTAGAGTTCGTTCGGTACTCGCTGTTCAATGTGACGAACTTTAGATTCGGGTGACTAGCCTACTCGCATCATTGAGTGTTTGGCTGTGGCTTATGGCGCGAAAAGGGATCTGTCAATATGATGCGTCAAGAAATGCTTGTCTCGAAGATCGAAGGGGTGAGGCAGGGTATGACCTTCCTCATGCATGCAATTGGTAATTTGATCTGGCCACCAGTTTGTGCCAATTGCGGCAAACGGATTGATGCGGCCAATCATTTGTGTGGAACTTGTTGGCAGTCCATGCATTGGATTGATAAACCCTATTGCCCGATTTCGGGACTGCCATACGCCTTTGATGTAGGGGAAGAAATTATCAGCCCCTCTGTGATTGTCGATCCACCGGTCTATGACAAGGCCCGAGCGGTAGCGCTTTATGATGATACAGCCCGGGCTTTGGTGCATAAGCTGAAATATTATGACCGGACGGATCTGGCACGCTCCATGGGACAATGGATGGTGCGGGCAGGATTGGAATTCTTCGATGAAAATCCCGACCAACTTGTTGTTGTTCCTGTTCCTTTACATCGACGGCGCCTGATTGGTCGGCGTTACAATCAGGCCGCACTTTTGGCAAAGGAAATAGCCGCGCAACAGAAGGCGCCTTATTTACATGATTGTCTCGTGCGTCGACGGGCCACAAGACAACAGGTTGGATTGAATGAGAGCGAACGGGCGTCCAATGTGCGCGGAGCGTTTCAGGTGCCTTTGCCGTTGAAGGGTAAAATTGCTGGAAAGGCTATCATTCTGGTGGATGATGTGATGACAACCGGAGCAACCATGCAAGCCTGTGCTCGGGTTTTGCGTCAGGCTGGTGCGGCTCAAATTTTTGTTATCGTCTTTGCACGGGTTGTCGAACCGGGACAAATGACCATATAACGCCAAGCAATAGATTTTGAATTCTTGAAATTGGACCGAAGCTTTCAAAGTGATCTGGCTGGTTTCAGTACCAAAGTAGGAGAAACTGATGGCCGAGGTTGTCATTTATACCCGTAAGATGTGTGGTTTTTGCACGGCGGCAAAAAAGCTGCTGTCCGACAAAGGCGTAAGCTTTCGCGAACACGATGCGACCTTCGATTTTGATGTGAAGCAGGAAATGATCAAGAAGTCAGGTCGTAAAACCTTCCCTCAGATTTTTATCAATGAGGAGCATGTGGGGGGGTGCGACGATCTGTTTGATCTGGAAAAGGCTGGTCAGTTGGACGTGAAGCTGGCGAGTTAATTCGTCTTCACGCTATTCCTGATCTAACGATCAGGGCTCCAGACAGGGCGCTTCGCGCTTGCCTATCGGCCGCCACAAAAGCGTCCTCGCTTTTGTGGGATCATTGCCTTACTGGGCGTTTTGCGAGAACAATGAAGTGCCTTATGCAAATTAGGAGGGATGGATGACACAGTTTCGAGCCGCGTGCGTGCAATTGCGTGCTGGACGAGACATTGGCTCCAATCTGGATCAGGCAGAAGATCTGATTCGGCAGGCCGCTAAGGATGGCTGTGTCTATATCCAGACCCCGGAGCAAACAGCGACCATGGAGCTGAACCGGGCCAAGTTGATGGAGAAAATCTCTCCGGAAGAAAATGACGAAGGTCTGGTACGGTTACGGATGCTGGCCAAAGAGTTGGGTATCTGGTTGCATATTGGCTCAATGGCCGTTGTGGCAGATGAACTGGACGACAAAGGCCGCTCCAAAGCAGCCAATCGTTCTTTCGTTATTGATGCTGATGGCAAGATCCAGGCCCGATATGACAAGATTCATATGTTTGACGTGGATCTGGCCAATGGAGAGAGTTATCGAGAATCCTCCAGTTTTCAGGCAGGGGAAGAAGCCGTTCTAGCCACATTGCCGTGGGGCGGCCTCGGCCTTTCTATCTGCTATGATGTGCGTTTTCCGCATCTCTATCGTTCACTCAGCCAGAAGGGAGCATCGCTTCTGGCTGTGCCAGCTGCTTTTACTGCCAAGACCGGCGATGCACATTGGCATATCTTGCTGCGCTCGCGCGCAATTGAGAATGGCGCTTTTGTTCTGGCAGCTGCGCAAGGTGGCGTGCATGAAAATGGCCGTGAAACTTATGGTCATTCCCTGATCATTGATCCATGGGGGCGCATTCTGGCAGAAGCACAGGATCAACCATGCTTCATTGCAGCGGATCTGGACATGGCAAAGGTTTCGGCTTGTCGCCAATCCATTCCCTCCCTCGCAAATGAGCAAGAATTTGCTCTTTAATTGCGTTTCGGTATCCTGTAAAAGGCCAGCTTGTTCGCATTAGAAAGTGGACAGACTCAATTTGACAGGATGGCACTCATTGATAGTGCGAGGGCTTCGGCGTGATTAAATTTTCTCTACAATGCGATGCAGGGCACAGTTTTGAAGGCTGGTTTCGTAATTCGGGAGATTTTGAAAGTCAGAAACAAAGCGGCTTTTTGCAATGCCCTGGCTGCGGTTCGGAAAATGTCAACAAGGCTTTGATGGCCCCAGCTATTTCCGGCACTCGCACTCAGGATAAGATCGCTCAGACTGCTGAGCCTCAGCCAACTGCATCTGCTCCGGTTGAACCATCAGCCAGTGTACCTCCTGCAGCGCCTGTTCCGTCTCCGGTTCAGCCCGTGGCCCTGCAAGCTGAGACTGAGCAGCAGGCTGAGTTGGTGCAGAAATTGCGAGATTTGCGCGAGAAAGTGGTTGCCAATTCTGATTATGTTGGCGACAAATTTGCCGAAGAAGCCCGCAAAATGCATTTCAATGAGACAGAAAAGCGCGGTATCTATGGTGAAGCCACGCTTGACGAAGTCAAGGATCTGAATGAGGATGGCATTGATTGCCTTCCATTGCCAATTCTGCCCGAAGATCAGAACTGATTGTCATTTTTCATTTCGTCTGGGTGATGCGGACCACTTGTCCGTCCGAGCTGTCGGTCAGTAGCCAAACTGCACCATCCGGGCCGGTTCTGACATCACGAATACGTCCGAATTGACCAACAAAATAGCGCTCTTCTGAAACTATCTCTTCACCCTTCAAAATCAATCGTGAGAGATATTGTTCTCTCAAGGCTCCCGCTAAGAGAGAGCCGTCCCAGTCGGGAATGAGCGGTTTGACATGGTTATAAAAGCTCAAGCCTGATGGGGCGATGGACGGATCCCAATAGAAAAGGGGTTGTTCCAGCCCTTTGGCACTTGAGCCTTTTGCAAAGCCACGACCGGAATAATTGCTGCCGTAGGAAATAAGCGGCCAGCCGTAATTTTGGCCAGCTTTGGGCTGGTTGATTTCATCACCACCAGCAGCTCCATGGGACAGGGTCCAGAGCTTGCCCGTCTTCGGATGAATAGCCGCACCTTGCGGATTGCGGTGACCTATGGACCAGATTTCCGGCAAGGCTCTCCTGCCATTGGCAAAGGGATTGTCTTTGGGAACAGAGCCATCGCGATTGATGCGAATGACAGAGCCTGCATGATCAAATGGATCTTGTGCCCGCATTTGCGAGCCCCGCTCACCCAAAGTCACAAACAGAGTCTTGTCTGATGCGAAACGCAATCGAGAGCCAAAATGCCGACCTCCTTCTGATTTTTTATTGGATGAGAAAATGATTTTCAGATTGTTCAGACGCTGTTTGGATAGGTCCAATGTTGCGCTGGCAACAGCGGTTCCATATTGGCTGCCGGAGTTCGATTTTTGTGAGAAAGAGAAAAAGACACGGCTGCTTGAGGAAAAATCAGGATCAAGCGCGATATCAAGCAAACCACCTTGTCCCACCTCATTGATCGGCGGCAGGCCTTTGAGGGCGCGCGAGACTTTACCATTTGCTATGTGACGGAGGGTGCCAGAGCGCTCTGTTACCAGCAATGAGCCGTCAGGTAAGAATGCCAAACCCCAAGGATTGTCGAGCCCCTTTGCAATGATCTCGGTCATTAGGGGTGTGTTGCCCTGCTTGGCCACACAACATTGTGCGGCTTGTGCCTGAGTGGATATGTTTGAGACAAGAAAGGCGGCGAACAGGTAAATGATTGGACGCAAGTTGAGCATCAGTGCTTTCTCCCTCTCAACAAATTGAAGGAGAGTATAGCAGAGGTGTTATGCAAGATTGCAATCAACAAGCTGTTATGAGTGAAGCTCTGATCATTTTACTCAGGGCGCTCGCACATGACCATGTAATTGATGTCCATGTCCGCACCTCGTGACCAGCGATCAAGGATTGGATTGTAGATCATGCCTTCTTTCCTGGTCATGATCAGTGCTGTGTTCTCAAAAGCAGCTTCCAGCTCATCCGGAGTGACGAACTTGTCCCACTGATGGGTGCCAACAGGGAGCCAGCGCAGGATATATTCAGCTCCGATAATAGCCAAAGCCCAGCTTTTCATGGTGCGGTTCAGTGTCGACATGAACATCAAACCACCGGGCTTGACCATGGAGGTGCAGGCTTTGATGAAGAGAGGCACATCGCTGACATGCTCTACCACTTCCATGGCTAGAACCACGTCGAACTGCTCGCCAGCTTCAGCCATGCTTTCCGCCGTTGTGGCACGATAGTCGATCTCTAGGCCATTCTCTTTGGCATGTGTGCTGGCAATGCCGATATTGACTTCAGATGCGTCTGCGCCCGTCATGCTGGCACCCATGCGGGTCATGGGTTCGCAGATCAAGCCGCCGCCGCACCCGATATCGAGCATATTCATGCCAGCAAACGGGCTTTGCGCTTTTTCATCCAGGCCAAAATGCGCAATGATGTTTTCGCGGATGAAGGCAAGACGCGTGGGGTTTTGTTTGTGAAGAGGACGGAACTTGCCGGTAGGGCTCCACCATTCTGCGGCCATGGCAGAGAAATGGGCGATTTCAGCTTCATCGACAGTGCTGCCGGAAAAAGAGCTTTGATTTGCCATCGGATATTCCGTGCCTTCTTTTGTCTTCGTGCTACTCGTAAATCTTTAGCTCGTTGGATTATAGCCAAATGTCAAGGCCGGTGTTGAAAGTTATCGGGTTATTCAGTTGCGATTGTGTCACGTCCCGTTTATGAATGTCGCAACAGATGGCAAGGATCTGAATTCAGATCGATTGGCATCTTTCTTTTTGACGGCAATCCTTGGCAGAAAGAGAAAGTGAATGGCCCGTCTTGTGATGAAATTTGGGGGCACCTCTGTTGGTGATCTGGAGCGCATTCAACGTGTTGCAAGGCACGTGAAGCGTGAAGTGGATGCTGGCAACCAGGTGGCCGTTGTTGTTTCCGCCATGTCTGGCAAGACCAATGAATTGGTTGGTTGGGTAGAACAGAGTTCTCCTCTCTATGATGCGCGAGAATATGATACTGTGGTTGCCTCTGGCGAGCAGGTAACGTCCGGTCTTCTGGCGCTGACCTTGCAGAATATGGGCGTTGATGCCCGTTCCTGGCTTGGATGGCAGATTCCGATCAAGACCAACGGTGTTCACGGGGCCGCACGCATAGAAGAGATCGATGGTTCAAAACTGATTGAACGTCTGGAAATGAATCAGGTGGCCGTGGTTGCCGGGTTCCAGGGTATTGGTCCGGATAATCGTATTTCCACATTGGGTCGCGGTGGCTCTGATACCTCTGCGGTAGCAATTGCTGCTGCGATCGAGGCGGATCGTTGCGATATCTATACCGATGTGGATGGTGTCTATACCACTGACCCGCGCATCGTGCCGGAAGCACGTCGTCTGAACCAGGTCTCTTACGAGGAAATGCTGGAAATGGCATCTCTTGGTGCCAAGGTTCTTCAGGTGCGATCTGTCGAGATGGCCATGGTGCACAATGTTCGCACCTTTGTACGCTCCAGCTTCATAGAGCCGGATGCGCCCGAATTATTGAATACGGATATTCCATCCGGTACTTTGATCTGCGATGAGGATGAGATTGTGGAAAAACAGGTTGTAACTGGCATTGCCTTCTCCAGAGATGAAGCCCAGATTTCTCTGCGTCGGGTCGCCGACAAGCCTGGCATCGCTGCCCATGTATTTGGCCCTCTGGCAGAGGCCAATATCAATGTCGACATGATCGTGCAGAATATCTCCGAAGATGGCACCATTACCGATATGACCTTCACCGTACCGGAAGGTGATTTTGACCGTGCCAAGTCTGTCCTGGAGCAATCCCAGGGTGAGATCGGCTATGAGGTGCTGCAAGGTTCCACCGATGTCGTCAAGGTTTCGGTAATCGGAATTGGGATGCGCAGTCACGCCGGCGTGGCCTCTCAGGCCTTTCAGGCGCTTGCAGACAAAGGCATCAATATTCGCGCCATCACGACTTCGGAAATCAAGATTTCCATCTTGATTGATTCGGACTTTACCGAGTTGGCTGTGCGAGCACTGCATTCCCTTTATGGGCTGGATGATAATAGCTAATTCATTATTTTCCCATGGAATCGGGGTCGTTGCACTATATGCGTGACAGCCCCGATTGATCTGTTTGCTGCAACAATGCCATAGTGCAGCAAATGAGAGCGTCTATCGATTGACCGAACTGACTGGTTCGCTCAGTTGGCAAGTTTATTCTGGATAGATGGCATTCTCTTCGGCTTTGGCTTGGTTCATGTGCGGACTGTGATCTGGCATGAACAGAGAATCTGGAGATACCCGCATGTGGGGTAACCTGGCAGGTCCGCGCCTTTTGTTGCGTCGCCTTCGTGAAACGATGGCAAAACCAACGGATGCGCAGGAGCGTTTGAATGAGATTGTAGCGTTGATCGCGGCCAATATGGTGGCCGAGGTCTGCTCAGTCTATGTCTTGCGCGCCGACAATCTGCTGGAACTGTATGCAACACAAGGTTTGAATCCCGATGCGGTTCACCAGACCAGTCTGAAGGTGGGGGAAGGTCTGGTCGGCTATATTGCGTCCGAGGCCCGCCATCTGAATTTGTCCGAACCACAAAATCATCCGGCCTTCGCCTATCGTCCCGAGACAGGTGAAGAAGCCTACCATGCTTTTCTGGGTGTGCCGGTTTTGCGTGCGGGGCGTATGCTTGGGGTTCTGGTTGTACAGAACAAGGCACAACGCGTATATAGCGACGAAGAAGTCGAAGCCATGCAGACCACTGCCATGGTGCTGGCCGAGCTGATTGCCTCTGGTGAGTTGGAAAGCATAACCGGACCCGATTCAGATCTGGATCTGAATCGTCCGATGCAGATTTCCGGTTTGTCCATGGCAGAGGGCATCGGTCTTGGGCATGTGGTTTTGCACGAGCCGCGTGTCGTGGTGACCAATCTGATTGCCGAAGACGCGGTCGCAGAAGAGAAACGCTTGGAATCTGCTGTTGAGCGCTTGCGCCTCTCGGTCGATGATCTGCTGAACCGGGATGATATTTCTCACGGCGGTGAGCATCGCGATATTCTTGAAGCTTATCGGATGTTTGCCTATGACCGGGGCTGGTTACGCCGAATGAAAGAGGCGATCCATTCCGGTTTGACTGCAGAAGCTGCGGTTGAACGCGTTCAGTCTGATACGCGCGCTCGCATGCTTCGTTCGACCGATCCGTACTTGCGCGAGCGCCTGCATGACTTTGACGATCTGGCGAATCGGCTGCTGCGCAAATTGATGGGTGAAGGTAGTCGTATTGATAGTGGTGATATGCCGTCTGACGCCATCATCGTAGCTCGTAATATGGGGGCTGCGGAGCTTCTGGATTATGGCAAGGACCGCCTGCGTGGACTGGTACTGGAAGAAGGAGCTCCAACCAGTCATGTGGTGATTGTCGCTCGCGCGCTTGGCATTCCCACGGTCGGGCAGGTCGAGGGCGCAGTCACACTGTGCGAAGATGGGGATGCCATCATTGTCGATGGTGATATGGCGCATGTGCATTTGCGCCCTTTGCCGGATATGGAAGCATCCTATGTGGAACAGATCCGGTTTCGTGCTCACAGGCTGGAGCAATATTCCAAGCTGCGTGATAAAGAGGCGATTTCCAAAGATGGCACTGATATCAGTTTGCTGATGAATGCAGGACTTTTGGTGGATCTTCCAAATGTGGAAGGGGCCGGGGCACAGGGCATTGGTCTGTTCCGTACCGAGCTGCAGTTCATGGTGGCCGAAAGCTTCCCGCGGATGCGTGAACAGGAAAAGGTCTATCGTTCCGTTCTGGACGCAACTGATGGTCTGCCCGTAACTTTCCGCTCGCTCGATGTTGGGGGGGATAAGGTTCTTGCATTCTTGCGTTTGGCCCCGGAAGAAAATCCCGCTATGGGCTGGCGTGCCATTCGTTTGGGTCTGGATCGTCCCGGGCTCTTGCGAACCCAGATGCGGGCTCTCTTGCATGCCGCAGCCGGTCGTCATTTGCGTTTGATGTTCCCGATGATTTCCGAAGTCGGGGAATTTGATGCCGCCAAAGCTTTGTTCGAACGTGAAATTGCCCATTTGGAGCGTCACGGTTACGAAAAACCTGCAAAAATCGAGCTTGGAACCATGTTGGAAGTACCCAGCCTTTTGTTCCAACTGGAAGAATTGCTGGAACGGGTGGATTTCCTCTCGATTGGAACCAATGATCTGCACCAGTTCATGATGGCAAGTGATCGTGGGAATACCCGCCTGTCTGGTCGCTATAGCAATCTTTCTCCGGCTTTTTTACGCGCGCTATCCCGCATCCAGCAAAAAGCACAGGAGCATGGAGTTCCCGTGACAGTCTGTGGTGAGATTGCGGGTCGCCCTTTGGCTGCTATGGCGTTGCTCGCGATGGGATATCGCAATCTGTCCATGTCTCCATCTTCTATCGGACCGGTCAAGGCTATGGTTCTGGAGCTGCCGCTTGAGCCTTTGAGTGAAGGATTTGCGAAAGTACTTTCCACCAGCTTGTCAGGTGAAGAAGTGCAGAAATTCCTCACTTCTTTCGCCGAAACTCATTCCGTGCCGCTATAGCTGCATCACCTCAATCTGAATATGCTGGCTTACCGCCGTGAGCTGGCTTTTTGATATGTAACCAAACTGGATCAAATTCATGGCCGCGATTTCCATTCCTCTTGCCCGGGTTGAAGCCCTGATTGATCGCTTTGAGGCGATTACTGCGGAGATGGCTGCAGGGCCGGAGCCTGATATATATGTCAAATTGAGCCGGGACTATTCCGAGCTGGAGCCGGTGGCTGAAAAAGCCCGGGCTTATCTGGCAGCGCTATCTGAGTTTGACGATATCAAAGAGTTGTTGGCCGATTCGGAGACGGATGCGGAAATGGCTGAACTGGCGCAGATGGAATATAAGCCAGCGGAAGAAAAGATCGAAGAGTTGGCTGCCGAGATGCAGATCCTGCTATTGCCAAAAGACGCTGCTGATAACAAGAGCGCTATTTTGGAAGTCCGAGCTGGCACCGGTGGTGATGAAGCTGCACTCTTTGCTGGTGATTTGTTTCGAATGTATCAGAAATTTGCCGAGGATAACGGCTGGAAAGTCTCCGTCATGTCTGTATCAGAAGGCGATGTTGGTGGTTTCAAGGAAATCATTGCATCCATTACCGGTGTTGGTGTGTTCGCCAAGATGAAATTCGAATCTGGTGTACATCGTGTTCAACGTGTACCAGAAACAGAATCGGGCGGACGTATTCATACCTCCGCCGCAACGGTGGCAGTGTTGCCGGAGGCAGAAGAGGTGGATATCGAAGTCCGCTCTGAAGATATCCGCATTGACACCATGCGTGCATCTGGTGCGGGTGGTCAGCACGTGAACACCACTGACTCAGCTGTACGCATCACACACTTGCCGACCGGCATTGTGGTTACTTCATCGGAAAAATCCCAACATCAGAACCGCGCCAATGCGATGAAGGTTCTTCAGGCTCGCTTGTATGAAGCCGAACGGGATCGGGCGGATAGCGAACGTGCAAGTGCTCGCCGCGGGCAAGTCGGATCGGGTGATCGTTCCGAGCGAATCCGGACTTATAATTTCCCGCAAGGGCGTGTTACCGATCACCGTATCAATCTGACCCTATACAAGCTGGATCGGGTTCTGGCCGGCGAAGGTCTGCCGGAACTGGTTGATGCTTTGATCGCTGAAAATCAGGCGCAATTGTTGGCCGCCGTCGAAGCAGACGAGATCTGATTTTCGTTACTTTTTCTTGAGTTCCTGAATTCCGATGATTTCGGGTGAGGGCTGATTGATGAGACTTGATCAAGCAATTGCTCATTGGGCAGAAGCATTCCGCCAGATGGAGATTGAGACCGCCAAGCTGGACGCCCGATTGATTGTTCAACATGCATTGAATTTGTCCGATATGGATATGCTCGTGCAATTTGATCGGCATTTGTCCGAACAGGATCAGAAAGTTGTTGCCAAATTGGCTGAGCGCAGACTAAAGCGTGAGCCGGTTGCACATCTATTGGGCTATCGCGAATTTTGGGGTCTGAATTTTGCCGTTAGTGGTGATGTTTTGGTTCCCCGTGCCGACAGTGAAACCCTGATCGAAGCGGTGCTTGCTGATATTCCGGATTGTAAGGCCCCGTTGAAATTGGTCGATATAGGAACAGGATCCGGATGCTTGTTGTTGGCGCTATTGTCGGAATTACCCAACGCTGTTGGTATTGGTGTTGATATGAGCACTTCAGCATTGAATATCGCGCGGCGCAATGCTCGAAATCTGAATTTGACAGATCGTTGCCTGTTTGTCAGGGGTGATTTTGCAACTGCTTTTGCAGGTTCAATTGATGTTCTGATATCCAATCCACCTTATCTGGCCGAAGAGGAATTTGGGGGGCTGGATGTGGATGTTGCCAACTATGATCCTTATTCGGCACTTGTTTCCGGTCCCAGCGGATTGGAGGCTTATGAACAGATACTGGATCAGATCGGAGCCTGGGGCCGCCCGCTACCATCTGTTTATCTTGAGATTGGCTATCAACAAGGTGAAGCGCTGCAAGCTCTTGCCTTGTGCAATAAAGCCGTTTCGGTCAGAATCAAACAGGATCTTGGTGGTCGAGATCGTGTGGTAACAATCAGTTACGAATGAAAATTTGAACCCAATACAACCCGGTTTTTTGAATTTGCTTTGGGAAAACCTTTTCAGTTTTTGTCTTTTCGGATAAAATTGTACTTGAAATTGTCGATGAACCAGATAAGTTGAGTTTATCAACAAAATGAGAAGCTCTTTGCGAAACTGTTGATTTTTGACGGGTTTTAGAGTTCCCGATATGCATATTGGGCTGGCCTCTTTGTTAGCGTATTAAAGAGCCCCCTTTAGCAGGATTTCAAAATTTTCGAACAAAAATGGTGTGGCGGAAGCTGGCTGTTTTTGTGTGATATGTGATCAGACAGAAAATTGCTGTCTGCGAAGCACATGACGCGGGTTGATGGTCCCTCATCATCTCAAGCCCCCAGAAGTGCGTGAGAAAGTGCAATGCGACAAGGACAGAAAAATAACCGGATGCGTGGCCGTGGCCGCAAGCCTTCCAATCCGCTGACCCGCTCTTATGACAGCAATGGACCAGATGTAAAAATTCGTGGTACTGCCAATCATATTGCCGAGAAATATCAGTCTTTGGCGCGGGATGCTTTGGCATCCGGTGATATCGTGATGGCAGAGAATTATTATCAGCATGCCGAGCACTATCTACGGATCATTGCCTCCGCTCAATCTGCCAATCGCGATCAGGATCAGCGTCGTGATCAGGATCAGCAACGTCAGCAACCGGGCCTGAATGGCTCTGGCGAACAGCAACAGGGTTCTTCCAAGCCGAACCGTCGTTCCCGTCCGGCTCCTGTTGATCTGGCTGGTGAAGAACAGCCGCAAATTGTCGAAATTGCCGACACAAAACCGGCTGTCGTGGAAAGTGAAGAGAAAGCTCCGGTTACTGAGGAAGTTGCTGCAAAGCCCGCAGAAGGTGCAAAATCTGAGGCAGATGCCGAACCGCAAGCTGAGGAGGCACCGGCACCGAAGCGCCGTCGCCGTGCACCGGCTCGTCCTCGTCGTCGGGCCCCTGCAAAAGAAAGCAAGGAAAGCAAGGAAAGTGCGGCTCCCGCTGAAGCTCCTGCCGTTCCGGCTGCAGCTGCCTTGGCTGACGCACCTCAACCGGTTATTGCGGAAGATTGATTGCACGTGTGCACTTACGGCTATCACTGATCTGGCGATTGGAGCTTGTGACAGCGTGCTAGGATTACAAGAAAGCTCTGTTTTACAGTGGGGCATATACATTAAGAGGCAGGCTCATTTGTATGATGGCCCTGCCTCTTTTTATGTGGATGCATGCAACATCCTTGATGTAGTTGCTTGAAGCGGTTGAGTCCTACGGAGTAGGAACTCTCGTTCGAAAAAAGCAAAACCTTTCTCGCACCAGGAAGCTTCGTCGAACCGTTGGATGATCTATCCGCTTATTTATTTGCACTATTCTGGCTGAATTCTGTCGCCGACGCTGATACTGCCTGCCTGCTCCGCCACGATATGAATACCCATATCGGAGTGGTCAAAATGCTGGAGCAAAACTTTGGGAATCATTTGATCCCGTTCCCCAGTTTTCAGATTGGCATTGGTGGCGGCACAGCGCTGGGTGCGTTTGCGTACACGGAAAGTGACGTTGCCGATTTTCAGGCTCTTGCCTACCCAATCGTGCTCAAGCCAAGCCTGCTCGCAGTCAAAATAGAGATTTGCGCGGAAGCGTAATGGGTCCAACTGGCTTCCAATCTTCTCCTCCAGTGCGCGAATGCTGGCAAGATTGATCAGGGTGAGATCCTGTGTGCGCGAATCGGTGAAGGCGTGGCCAGGGCTATGCAGGATTTTCGGACTTCCGCGTAATGGCTTGTCGCAATAATTTGCAAGGAAGGCTTCCAACTCGATCTGGTTTTGATGAGCCAAAAGGTTGCCTTTGGCCTTGATCTCACCATTCTCGGAAATGGTCATAATGCCACTTGCCGGATCGAACTCCGTTCTCAGTCGTGCCAGTTCAGGCTGTTTCATTAAAACCAGAAAAGCGTTTTTGCTGATATGAGCCGGATTGGTTGGTTCAAATCCGCTTGGGCCATTTTCAATCGCGAATGCGCGATCCCAAGCCAGCGGGGCGTTGGGTTTGATAGCGGTCTTGGGGAGCTCTTGAGCGGAGAAGCCTTTGACAGGATAGCGATAGATGGCTGTCAATTGGTGAGGCATGGAGGGGAATCCTGAAAATGAGAAAAATTGGATCATGCCCTCTTTTGTGATGAAATTGCAACACTATATCTATGGCATAGCCAGGCTTTTGATGGTTATCTGAAAAGCATTGAAAGACTGCTCTGTTTGCCCGGCTTGCCTGATAAGGGAGCAAAGGAAAACAGAATTTTATGAGTGGTGTCCGACGTCATGCCGATTTGGGTGATGTGGAGCGCGCACAAGGAGATATGTTATGAATTTGGAACAATTTACCGAGCGGTCTCGTGGTTTTATGCAGTCGGCTCAGACCTATGCGATTGGGCAAGGTCATCAGGCCTTTACGCCTGAACATCTTTTGAAAGTATTATTGGATGACAAGGAAGGTTTGGCGGCCGGTCTGATTGATCGATCGGGCGGCGATAGCGCAGGCTTGCATCAAGATCTGGAAACGCACCTGCAAGCGATGCCATCAGTTTCTGGTTCCGGAGCAGGACAGCTTTATCTGTCACCCGACATGGCAAAATGGTCGAAAAAAGCCAATGAAGTTGCGAAGAAGGCAGGTGATTCCTATGTCACCGTCGAGCGTATGTTGTTGGCTATGGCTTTGCTGTCCAACAGCGAAGTGGGTAAGCTTTTGTCCAAAGCCGGTGTGTCCGCGCAGAACTTGAACTCGGCAATTGAGACATTGCGAGGTGGGCGTACTGCTGATAGCGCGACGGCTGAAGATAGCTATGAAGCCTTGAAGAAATATGCTCGCGATCTGACGCAAGATGCACGGGATGGCAAGTTGGATCCTGTTATTGGGCGTGATGAAGAGATCCGCCGCGCCATTCAGGTTCTTTCGCGCCGAACCAAGAACAATCCCGTGTTGATTGGCGAACCCGGGGTTGGCAAAACGGCAATCGCGGAAGGCCTTGCTCTTCGCATCATAAATGGCGACGTACCAGAATCGTTGAAAGACAAGAAGCTTATGGCGTTGGATATGGGAGCTCTGATCGCTGGTGCTAAATATCGTGGTGAATTTGAAGAACGACTGAAAGCAGTTTTAAGTGAAGTCGAAACCGCCGCTGGCGAGATTGTGCTGTTCATCGATGAGATGCACACCTTGGTCGGAGCTGGCAAAGCGGATGGTGCGATGGATGCATCCAATTTGCTGAAACCTGCTTTGGCACGTGGAGAGTTGCATTGTGTTGGCGCAACAACATTGGATGAATATCGCAAACATGTCGAAAAAGATGCGGCCTTGGCGCGGCGCTTCCAGCCCGTTCTGGTGTCAGAGCCAACAGTAGAAGACACGATCTCTATTTTGCGTGGCTTGAAGGAGAAGTATGAACTCCATCATGGCATTCGAGTAGGGGATGCCGCGCTGGTCTCAGCCGCAACCTTGTCTGATCGTTATATTACGGATCGGTTTCTGCCTGATAAAGCTATCGATCTGGTGGATGAGGCTGCTTCGCGCTTGCGTATGCAGGTCGATTCCAAGCCGGAAGAGCTGGATGAGCTGGATCGGAAGATCATTCAGCTGAAGATCGAACGTGAAGCTCTTCGCAAGGAAGAAGACAGCGCTTCCATGGATCGTCTGGCAAAGCTTGAACAGGAGCTTGTGCGTCTGGAGGAGGAATCGGCGATTCTTACTCAGCGTTGGCAGGCCGAGAAAGATAAGCTCTCGGATGCAACCAAACTAAAAGAGCAGCTGGATGAAGCAAGGCTGGCTCTGGATCAGGCGCAGCGTCAGGGCGATTTGGCCAAAGCGGGCGAACTGGCTTATGGGCAGATTCCGCTTCTGGAATCTCAAATTACCAATGTTGAAGAGCTGCAATCGCAATCCGGCCAGAATGGTCAGGCTCCGAGTATGGTTGAGCGGGCAGTGACACCGGATCATGTAGCTCACGTCGTGTCTCGCTGGACTGGAATTCCGGTTGACAAGATGCTGGAAGGAGAGCGGGACAAGTTATTGCGCATGGAAGACGAGTTGGGTCGTCGTGTGATCGGTCAAGCTGATGCGGTGACAGCTGTCTCCAAGGCGGTTCGCCGTGCCCGTGCAGGTTTGCAAGATCCCAATCGCCCCATAGGTTCTTTCATGTTTCTTGGACCAACTGGTGTCGGTAAGACTGAGCTGACCAAAGCGCTGGCGGATTTCCTGTTTGATGATGAGCAGGCAATGGTGCGTCTGGATATGTCCGAATTCATGGAGAAACATTCCGTTGCGCGCTTGATTGGTGCGCCTCCTGGTTATGTTGGCTATGAGGAAGGTGGTGTCTTAACCGAAGCTGTGCGTCGTCGACCTTATCAGGTGATCCTGTTTGATGAGGTGGAGAAAGCGCATCCTGATGTCTTCAATATCTTGCTACAGGTATTGGATGACGGACGCTTGACCGATGGCCAGGGGCGGACCGTTGATTTCCGCAACAGCCTTATCATCATGACCTCCAACTTGGGTGCTGAGTTCTTGGCGTCAAACGAAGAGGGTGACGTTAGTGAGGAAGATGCAGCAAAGGTTATGGATGTGGTTCGGGCCAGCTTCAGACCGGAATTCCTGAACCGGATTGATGAAATCCTAATCTTCCATCGTTTGGCTCGCTCTGATATGTCCAAGATTGTCCAGATTCAGCTTGGCGCCTTGTCATGCCTTTTGGCGGATCGATCCATTGGTCTGAATCTGTCTGATGACGCCATCGATTGGTTGGCGGATAAGGGTTATGATCCGGCTTACGGAGCGCGTCCTTTGAAACGGGTGATTCAGAAATATCTGCAAGACCCGTTGGCCGAACAGCTATTGCGTGGTGAGATCCATGATCATTCTGTAACCAGTGTGGACTGTGATGAAACTGGCCTGACATTCAGTTCTGGTCGATCTGTTCACTAAGGCTTGGTTTTCTGCGCCTTGATCAAGCAGTACCCCACTTGCTTTTTTAGCGAGTGGGGTACTTATTTCTTGTATTTTTGCTATTTTTTGGTTGGTTATTTTTATTGTTTTGGTTGGGTGCGAGATTTTAATCGGGAAAAAGTTTTGATTTGTTGTTTTTGGTGTTTGACTCTTTGGATTTGTGGGTCTATAACCCGCTTCACCAACGAGGCGGCGCCTTGTTGGTCGGGCTGGACGGCGCGACAATAGGTCAAGAAAAACAAGAGTTTATCTGGCGGTGTTGCAAGGGTTTTGGTCTTAGAAAAGGTAGGTTTGTTATCTTTTGTTCTTTGACAATTTGTTTTTTGAAATAAAGAGAAACGTGGACGGCTTGGTCTTAGTCTCGC